>JAIOHN010000833.1 GCA_019912985.1 Anaerolineae bacterium
GCTGTATCGAGCGTGATCCGGCTCTCCGGCAGCAGTGTCAGACTGTTCAGGTCCATCACATTTACGACCGGGAACACGACCGTGTCAAACGTCAGATTTGCATTTCGCGTGTTGCTGCGTGTTTGTGGGAAATAGGCAATCCCGCGCGTGATGTCCAGCTCAATCGCCTGTAAGGCGGTCGTATCCGGGCCGCTGCTTACCTGGGCAGTGACCCGTGCCTGTGGCAGATACACCAGGCTGACATCACCGCTCCAAAAATGCGTGACATACAGGAAATCCCCCCACAACGCCAGACCCGCAGGCCGCGCATCCACAGGAATCCGCTCAAGGACTCCCTCACCGGTCAGGCTGACCACCAACACCTCGTCACTGCCGATCATGGAGACATAGGCCAGATCATTGCGATCGGTTACAACAGCATACGGCAGCGAACCGCCGAGCGGGATCGTATCGACCAGAGTCCCTTCGACAATATCCACCACCGCCAGCGTCCCATCCCCATGATTGGTCACCAGGGCATGAACATTATCCGGCAGCAGCGCAACTGAGCGCGGATCTTTGCCGACCGCGATCTCCGCTTCCAGCTTGGCGGCTGTCGGCGCGATCACATTGACGACCGAGATGGTGCCATTGAGCATGTTCGCGGCCACCAGCATTCGCCCGTCGTTGGAAAGTGCCATCGATCCACTGTTGTAGGAGCGATTAAAACGCGCATCCGGCAGGGCATACAGTGGCAGCGGTGTAGGTTCAACGCTCTGTGCGCTGGTCGCCGGGACAACACTCAAAGTGGCTGCAAGAAACATACAGACACTTCCCAGCACCACCAATGGAAGAAACAGCCGGGCTTGCCTTTGATGTTTCGGGTCACGCATGGGGTTATCCTTACTGAACGGTCAGCAGGCGATCATGAAAGATGGTAAACGTCCGGCTGCGCATTTGCAACCGCCCGTTGCTATCCAGCCCGGTCGCCATAAATGACAGCGTCACCGGGTCAGAAGCCGCTGCGCCTCGGGTGCGCGCATCAGTTTCCAGCATCGCAAAGCGCCGGTTGAGATTGATCGGGTTGTATTGGTAGCTAAAGCTCTGCCCGCTAACCGGCTGGGTGCCATCTTCCAGAATATAAGACGGAATCGTCACGGTGTAATGGACCTGAGACTCGGTCCAATCGTTGGGAAGCATGAAATTAAAATTGTAGGGCAGCCCTGGTGAAAAGAGGACTTCGTTACTCCTCTCGTTCCAATCCAGCAGCGCCGCGTTCTCCGGCAGCACATAAATACTGAACTGGTCATCCAGCGTGCCCACCAAGCCGCCTTCCGGCAGTGGGGGATAAACCTGCCCGGCAGAGGTCACGCCATCAAAACGCACGGTCACGCCCACGGTCCACAGGCCGGGTGTATTCAGGTTGACATCGGCGGCGGGGTCGTAGAAGTAGCCCACAGCATTGGCCTGTCCTTCAAAAGCGCGTGTTTCGCCATTTGGATTGGTAATCGTCAGTTGCACACTCGCAGGCAGCGTCGGCGCGACATGGCCGGAAATCGCCAGCGTATCCCCTACCGAGAAGACCTGCCCCGGGCGCGGGCTGGTCGGATGGAAAAACATCCATACCGGCTCCCCATCCACGACCATCAGCGGCCCGCCATCCGGCCCACCTGCTTCCCCATTAAATGGCGGATAAACACGTGAGCGCAGTGTATCCGCATCCTGGTCGATGACAACGCCTAGCGCCCCATAAGGCACCGCTGCACGGACTCCTGCTTCTGCATTGCGGATGACCGCCCCGCCAAACAAAAACACATAATCGCCCGGGCTTTCCCCGATCGGGCCAGCGCCGATCTGTTGGTTATCTGGTTCGTCGGCTGACCAATCGAACAGCAGGCCGCCATCCTCACGCCCGGTAACAAACTGGCGGATCGACAAGCCGGGCCGCACCACACTGACGTAGTTATAGGCGTTGTTGACCACGGTCTGCGGCATGAATCCCAGCGGATAGGCACTATTCCCGGTCATGATGACCGGCAGTTCAGCCCGTGTTGCCAGTTCGGGTAACATCACATCATCGCGGGTGTACCCGGGCAGAGATTGCAGCAGCCAGTTTTGATAACTGCCCTCGGTATCCTGCACTGTCAGCACTGGCTGTATCTGAAATCCATCGCCATACCACAGGACATCGCCACTGTGATAGGGGAAACGCATACGCGGCGCGCTATCCTCTGGCGTATAAAGACGTGTATTGAACCAGGCCGGATCATATTCGGCATTGTAATTGTCCAGCCCGCGCTCGCCGTGTGCGATCAAGGTCGCATCCGGGCTGGCGATCACGCCCGCTGAGCGTAAGCTGCCTGCCCACAACCGCCCATCGCTATCCGTAAAGCGCACTTCATAATCAATGACGTATTCGCCGGGGGTGTCAAACACAAAGCTGCTAGACCCATCGTGAAAATAGCCGAAGCGGTCAGCGGTGCCGTTGATGGTGTGGGTAATGACTGTGCCACCATCCAGCGGATAAATACGCGCGCTAATCGTCACCTCGGCAGCCACGCCGGGCGCGATATTCAGCCCTGCATTGAAGCTATCGCCTACCTCAAACGGCGTGCCGGGCAGCATCGCCGGGGTGAGGTCCAGCAATTCAGCGATCAACACGGAATAATTGCCGCCACCTTCGTAACGGTTGCCCCAAACATCCTCGACATTCCCGGTCAGCGAGATGGTGTATGGACCATATTCATCGAAGATGAAGGCAGTATATAGCGGATTGAGAGTCGTCAGCCGGTACACATCCACCTGCGACCGCGCGCCAAAAGCAAGGCGGTCATCCTCTGCCGTGGAGAGGCGATTCTGGACAATCGGCGTGCTGCCCAGGTCTTCAACCGTGCCATCAGGCCGTGTGACCTGTGCGCTCAAACGACCACCAGGGAACAGGAAGGGCAGCAGGGGCGCGGTGGAATGTTGGTAATCATTGCCCATCTGGTTAATCAGATAAGGCTCCAGCGGGTAAGCAATCGGCTCACCATTGGCAAACGGCGGCAGAATGTAGGTTGGGCTGTTGTAGCGGACCCGATTCGAGAGGGTTGCAGAAGAGGCATCTTGCCCTGCCAACAGACCCCGACTCCCGTTGTTGGGGTTATCCTGGAAAAGCGACCACAACAGGCGAGGGGTTTCCAATCCGCCGACATTGAGCACCACAGGCAAACGGGTAAACGCTGGCCGTAGTTCGCCTGAACCCTGACCGAGCACACCGTTTTCCTCCCAGACGAAGATTTCGCCATCGGAGATGCGCCCCATACCTCGGAAGACTGGCACATACAAACCATCCGGCAAGTCCTCCGGCAGCGGGAGATCGAAATTCAGTCCAAACACAAGCTGACCATCCCGCCGCAGCACCTGCGGCGAAGGAACAGTCGTCTCGCCAAGCAAAAAGTCGCTGCGCAGATTGTCAATCGCCAGCCCACTCGGTGTCAGCACTGCCGACCAGCCGTTATTGCTATCCAGTCCACCCGACACAGGCCGCCCTTCGCGATCTGCCACCGGTTGCAGCCAGATCTGGCCCATCATATTCAATCCAACCAGACTTGGTGCCAGATCAGGCACATTCATAGTGACATCCAGTTGCAGGCGCAAATTCTCACCTGAGTGTAGTGTCAGCGACTGCACGCGTCCACGCGCGGACCAGGTTTGCGCGCTCTGGGCCAGTGTCCCTGAGACCGTGAAACGCGAGAGATTCCCTTCCAGCGCATTTTGCAGGTAAACCACCCCATCCACCTCATCAAGCGGCGGCACATCCTGCGCGACGTTGTAGCTGACCTGCTCATCACCTTCGATGGTCACGAACTGAATCTCGTCAAGGGTTGCTGTGTCGATGGTCGCGCCGACCACCGTTCGCACGGTCCGCAGCGGGATTCGCAGCTCGACAAATTCCGACTGGGTGGCGGCCACGGCCACTGTACCCAGATCAGCCTCGTTAGGCTGCACCCGCCGCCAGGTCGCGGTTTGCTCCTCCAGGCGAGGGTCCAGCGTCAGCGCATAAGTCGTGCCATTCAGCGTGAAATTTACGCGCAGGTTTTGCTGATTAGATGGGGCCATATCCGATGGGAAAACGATGTATAACGAATCCTGATTACGCAGTGCGTTAATCGCTTCTGGCAAACTGGATTGCAAAAGTGACTGAGGATAACCGGCCCAATCCCGATTATCGCCATCCACCAGCAGTTGTGTGACGGTTGCCATGTTCTGGCGTGTTTCGGGGAAAGCACCGTAGATGATC
>JAIOHN010000834.1 GCA_019912985.1 Anaerolineae bacterium
GCATGTTTGTCTCGCTGCTTTCCGGCGCGCCGTTCATACCCGGTTCTTCCAAAGTGGTGCAGGTGACTGATGGTGAAGTCAGCGATTTCGCAACCGGCCTGACCATGATTACTGACCTGGAAGTCGGTCCAGATGGCAATCTGTACGCCACCTCCTTCGGTATGTTCACCGAAGAAGGCCCGGTGCCGAACTCCGGCTCGATCCTCCGCATCCTGCCTGATGGCACGAGCGAAGTGGTCGTGGATGGCCTGCCATTCGCTGGTGGGCTGGCGATTGATGCCGATGGCAATGGTTATGTGGCGATCAACTCACTGCCCATCCCTGGTGCAGGCATGGTCGTCTACTACGAAGGGCTGACTGGCATGGAAGGCCATGCCGCGATGGAAGGCTAAGTTACACTTCGAACATCATATGGGGAGGGCGAAAGCCCTCCCTTTGCTTTACAGGTGAGATCAATTATGAAGTTGACACTGACATTTTTCGCCATGCTTCTGGCTGGCTTGCTCAATCAATGCAGTACACCCGTGATGACCCTGCTGGGGGTGGCGGTCCCGGTGAATCACGCGGACGTCATTGAAGAACCGGTGGACACGACGCTCATTGATCGTGGGGTGGCGGTGTATCGCGCGCAGTACTGCGGCGTGTGTCACCAACTGACGGCGGCGAACACACGCGGGACGTTTGGCCCCAACCATGACGCGGCGGGAGTGAACGCGCTGGAGCATCTGGCTGACCCCAATTACAGCGGCCACGCGACGACTGTTGAGGAATATCTGCGCGAAAGTCTGCTGGAACCGGACCTGTATTATGTGCCGGGTTATGTCACCTCCAGCCACCGGATGCCGCCGTTTGGACATCTGCCGCCGGAGGATATTGACGCGCTGGTGTATGTGCTGGCGCATCAGATGGGCGAGGGCAGTTAGGATGGATGTCGAGAGAAAGGCTTCCTCCTGCGATAGGGCCTTTCTCAGACGTGTTCTCAAGTATAATTCGTGTCCGTAATGTAATTAGAAATTATTTTGGTTGGCATAATTTGTTTTTCTTACAAATCTTGCATAAAATCCCTCATCAGTCAGATTGAGGGGTGCTATATATGGAACTGCTTCACCTTGTGGCAACACCGCGCACAAATGGTTCGAATACGCTGCGCATTTCCAAAGTATTTATTGAGGGACTCCGGAAGAAATACCCAGAGTTAAAGATAACCACCTTAGATTTGTTTCAAACTGAAATCCCTGCTATGGCAGGCGATAAGATTGAAACCAAATACCTCATCATGCAGGGTGGCAATCTGAAGGAGAATTTTACGGCCACCTGGACGGAGATTGAAAGTTTCATTGGTGGTTTCATGCGGGCAGATATGTACTTAATCAGTGCGCCAATGTGGAATTTTACGATCCCTTTTGTGTTGAAGTACTACATCGACACCATCGTACAACCCAGTTATCTGTTCAAGTATCTTGAGGATGGCACACCGGTCGGTTTATGTGACGGGAAAATGGTGGTCATCAAGACATCCGGCTCGGACTACTCAAACCCACCACTGAGCTATCTCGATTTCCATGAACCGTATCTGCGAGGCATATTCGGCTTCTGTGGCATTACTGATATTCACTTTATTTCCGCATATAACATGGATATCACCCCGGAAATACGGGAACAAAGCATCACCAGCGCGATCCATGACCAGGTTCCCGGTATACTCGCACAACTCTAGGCTACACACCTGCCAGGGGGATATTGTGTTTCCCCAGGCGGGGCAATTCTCAGTGGGGCGTGATGGGCATGGGCTTGCTCCTGACTTGTAGCCTATTTGTTTCCTCTGCCCAGGCGCCACTCTTTGAGATCGATTGCTTTCTGGTAAAAATCAGTGAGATGGTCGTAGCGTTGTACAGGTGGCTCCCGTGTGTCTGCCCAGACAAATACGGCAGGGTCTTCGTCCTGTTCCCCTGTGTGGAAGTAGGAAAATATGGTTCCCTGATGGGCAAAGAAGACAAAGGCGTCCTGGGGTAAGGTAAATGGCACTTCTAAAAACGCCATATTCTCTTTCATCATGTTCTTTAGGCTTGGGAGCCATTCACAAGTGCAGTCTTCACCTTGAAATATGGTTATCTCTACTTCATAGCCTATCTCGAGAAGGTACTCGCGGTAGAAGGCAGGCAGGAAGGTCACACCTTGAGCCTGCATCGCCCGGTCGATTTCCTCCTGGGTGCAGCCCCACATTTTCGTGGGGTTGGATAATCCCCACTCAACAAACCTTTCTTTCATTTGCTGGACGGTGATGGGCATGGGCTTGCTCCTGGCTTGTAGCCTATTTGTTTTTTCTGCTTAGGCGCCACTCTTTGAGATCGATTGCCTCCTGGTAAAAATCAGTGAGATGGTCGTAGCGTTGTACAGGTGGCTCCCGTGTGTCTGCCCAGACAAATACGGCAGGGTCTTCGTCCTGTTCCCCTGTATGGAAGTAGGAAAATATCGCTCCCTGGTGGGCGAAGAAGACAAAGGCGTCCTGGGGTAAGGTAAATGGTACTTCTAAAAATGCCATATTCTCTTTCATCATGTTCTTTAAGCTTGGGAGCCATTCACAAGTGCAGTCTTCACCTTGAAATATGGTTCGTATCACCTCATAACCTATCTCGAGAAGATACTCACGGTAGAAGGCAGGCAGGAAGGTCACACCCTGGGCCTGCATCGCCCGGTCGATTTCCTCCTGGGTGCAGCCCCTCCATTTTTTGGGATTGGACAATCCCCACTCAACAAACTTTTCTTTCATTTGCTGGACAGTGATGGGCATGGGCTTGCTCCTGGCTTGTAATAAACCTTATTTGTTTGCCTGGTCGTGTCAGCGCTGTTATCCAACTTTCTGGAACTTTACCGCATTTTGGTACGCAGCTTGAAATCAGAATACGTTACAATGGTCTGAATCAAGGGGAATTTTGGGTATCCGTCTGGTTGTGTTTTGCCAGATTTACCTTTCATGCTCCATCAGCAATTTGTCTCACGATAAAAACTACAAATAATCATTTTTTCAAAGGAGTAGGGAATGGCTACCGAACTAAAAGAGCTGCGGGTTTCTAATGATGTGATAGACGACCCGGAAGCACTACGCCAGCGGATTGCTGATGAAGGTTATCTTTTTTTTAAGCGCTTGCATGATCCCGATAAAATGCGGGAACTGCGGCGGGAGATGATGACCACTATCCAGCGCGTGGGGTGGTTGACTGCCGACACCGACCCTGTGGATGGTATTGCTGATGTCAGCACACAATGTACCGAGGGTGATAACGACTACAGCGCGGGGTATGGGGAAGTCTATAAGCTGGAAGCCTTTCACCGGTCTGCCCACTGGCCGGAAGTTATGAGCATGACTGAGAAAATTATGGGTAAACCGATCATGCCTTTCCCGCAAAAAGTGGCCCGGATATGGTATCCAAAATACACTGAACACACCACGCCCACTCACCAGGATTTTGTCCATTTTCAGGGCAGCTATGAGACTCTGACCTGCTGGTCGCCTGTGGGTGATTGTCC
>JAIOHN010000835.1 GCA_019912985.1 Anaerolineae bacterium
TTATACCCCTGTAGGTCGCGATGTGATGTTTTTCGACATCACGACCAACCGTGTGATGCTCGTCACGTTTGATGTCGAAGTCGAACCACATCCCTTCATCCAGCCTGCCGCGACGACTCAAAGCATTCAATGGGTGATCGACCAGCAGGAAATCGCCTGGACCCAAACCGATGCTACCGAAACCGGCAGCCTGACCACCCAGACCTACGTCGCCGCGCTCGACGGCAGCAATTCGCGCGTGGTGCTGAATGATGGGCCACGCAGCGGCATCGCCGCGATGCCTGTGGCATTCAACAAAGATCACACCATACTCTATATGGATTACCAGCCCACGGTCGGCGCGATCACGCCATTCCAGCAGTATGCCGGGCTGTTTGCGGTTGATCTCGGCACTGAGGAAACAGAGCTGCTTCCAGGTGAGCCGGGTTGTTTCTGCGGTGCGGCTTTCAGTGCTGGCCTGTTCGCGCGCCTCGAACTGACGGAGGATCAGGCAGGATTTGATCTCCATGTCTACAATCTCGCGGGTGAGGTAGATACAGTAGTTCCCGCAGTCAAGCTGCAAGGCTACACCCAGGCGGGTGATCTAACCCTCTCACCAGATGGCAAGCGAGCGATCTATGCGCTGGCCGACATCCGCGATTTCGGCGGGCCGAATGAATTTGTCCGCACGATTTACGTGCTGGCAAATCTGGAAGACCAGACACAAACCGCCCTCACAAGCCCGATCACCTCATTTGTGCGGCCTGTGAAATGGACCGAGGATAATTCGGCGTTAATTTTCACCAGCCCTGAAGACAATGGCACCTGGAAAATCAACCTGGATGAAGGGCGTCTGAACCGGATCGCCAGCGCAACCTATATCGGAACATTAAAATAACGATTAAAGAAAAGGATTTTATAGATGGAACCCAATCCTGTTTTAAAGAAGCTCGGCTTTGCAGATGATGATCGTGTGGTGATTATCCATGCGGATGACATCGGCATGTGCCATGCCAGTTTGAGCGCTTACATTGATCTGATGGATTTTGGTCTGGTGTCTTCGGCAGCGACGATGGTCCCCTGCCCCTGGTTCCCGGCAACGGCTGCCTACTGTCGCGAACATCCTAATGTCGATATGGGCGTTCACACGACGCTGACATGCGAATGGGACAGTTATCGCTGGGGTCCGATTTCAACCAGCGACCCGGCATCCGGGTTGATCGATAGTGAGGGTTATTTCTGGCGTTCCACTCGCGAAATTCAGGATCATGGAGACTCGGAAGCAGCGCGAATCGAGCTGAATACCCAGGTACAGCGGGCGATCGACAGCGGCATCAATCCCACCCACATTGATACACATATGGGCGCAGTCGTTCATGCCAAGTACAGCACCCATTACGCAGCCCTCGGCAGCACCTTCCATATCCCTGTCCTGGCGATGCGTTGGGACGCGGAAACCTTCAAACAGGCACGAAAAACGGATGACGAAACCGCGCAGCATGTCGAGCAGCAAACACGTGACATGGAAGCCCAGGGCATTCCGCTGGTCGATCACATGGGCGGGATGCCGCTTGGCGGCGAGAAGCCCCTGGAACTGGCCCAGCAGAAGTTTTCCGAACTAAAGCCGGGTATCACGCACTTTGTCATTCACCCTTCAAAGGATACGCCAGAACTCCGAGCGATTGCGCCCGATTGGCACGCACGGGTAGCGGATTATGAGTGGTTCCGCACGGAAGCACTGCGCGATTTCATCCGTAATCAGGGTATCCATGTGATTGGTTATCGACCACTATGCGAACTGATGCGGAATCTTTGATGGAAATCGGTCTATGTGCAGCGCTTGCCCGAAATTCCCGCCTCACTGTAAAATGAAACCATGATAACCACCATTGATGATTTTGAACGCCGCAAGGCGAAATACGAACCAGTCGCGTTGGCACTCGGTGAATTGTACGGTACACCCTTATGGCGCAAGGATACACCGGCCATGGATGAGCTGGTGAGCTGCATCCTCAGCCAGAACACCAGCGACACCAATCGTGATCGTGGTTTTGATGCGCTCAAGATGCGTTATCCCAACTGGCAGGCGGTGATCGACGCGCCGCTGGATGAACTGATTGATACCATTCGCCCGGCGGGTCTCTCCAGACAAAAGGCTCCACGCATCCAGGCGATACTGGAATACATTCTGGCGGAACGTGGCGAATTCAACATCGACTTTCTGGAAGATTTACCCCTGGACGAGGCGAAAGCCTGGCTGACTGCCCTGAACGGCATTGGCCCTAAAACCGCCGCGATTGTGCTGTGTTTTTCGTTCAACCGTCCCGCTTTTCCGGTCGATACGCATGTTCACCGGGTCGGCCAGCGGATTGGCCTGCTGCCGGAAGGCATCAGCGCGGATAAAGCCCATGAT
>JAIOHN010000836.1 GCA_019912985.1 Anaerolineae bacterium
GGTGATACGGTTGCCGCCGTCGCCGTCCAGCAGATAGGCGAACTGGCGGACAGTCCCGGCGGGGATATAGGCTGCCAGGCGGTAGACTCGTGTCGCGCCGGACAGCAATGGGTCGTAGTTCTCGTTCGTGAAACCCGCCGCGTTCATCGCCGCTTCTGAGGTAGACCAGGTCCCGCTCTGGTCGCCATTGGCGGTCGTAACGCGGGTGATGACCATCAGCGCGACGGGGACGGTTTCATACGTCGCACTGCCCAGGTTGCGGATTTCCAGCCGCCAGGTCACAAGATTCTGTGAACCCGCAGATTGAACCTGGACGTTCTGCAAGCGGAAACGCAGGCGCAGCGGCGCCCCTGGCTGACCGACGAACACCGCATCGCCGACGTAGAAATCCTGCGGCGGCGCGATGGTGTAGGGTGTAGGTGGCGGCGCCAGCGTTGGCTCCGGTGTCCCTGCCAGTACAGTCACGGTAGGCTGCGGAATCGGTGTCGGGCAGGTGTAATACGACATGTCGGTTACGATAGTGCCGCAGGCCAACGCCGCGAAGACCAGCATCACCGGCGCGACCAACACGTAGATCGAACGCAGCAGCATCCCGCGCTGAACGCTCTTAAAGGTCAGTTCTTCGTTCATTTCGTTCCTCATCTCGTCTAAGGGATCAGTCCCGGCTGATTGCCGGGCTGAAGCAGCAGCGTGAAGTTCACCTGTCCGCCGCCGCGACCACGCGGGATTTCCCACACCCTGCCAAAATAGGGCACGACGGCCCGCGCCTGTGCCGATGTCACCACCTGCAATTGGGCGAAGCCCTGAGCATCGGTAAATGCCTGCGAGATCACCCGGTTCGTGCCGACCTCGACCACCCGCACCGAAATACCAGCCACCCCTTCCGCCGGATCGACGGCGCGGTTGCCGTTTTCGTCGTAGGCGATGACCACTGAAACGGTGAGCAGTCCCGGCGCAGCGGGTGTGGCTGTCGGTTGCAGCGTCGGCGGCGCAGCGACCAGCTCCACGCCTGCTGCTGGCTGCGGTTGGGGTGTGGGTGTGGCGCTCTGGGCCGGTGGTGGCAGGATGAGCGTGTTGGCTGTCCCCCGAAACACCTGAATGGCATCCAGCCCGACCACATAACCTTCGCTGGCGTTGTTCTTACGCCCAGCGCTGCGGAGCGTGAGCGTATGCGCTGCTGGACCGACGAAATACACCTGTGTGCCAGGAAACCGCAGTTCGGGCGCATAGGCATCCACGGTGTCGATAACTGCGCCATCCACGATCACGTCGAACAGACCCATGTTGCGCGCGGCGACGTAGCGAATCCGCAGACCTTCGCCTTCAAACGGGAATGTCACATAGCTGGTCGTATCCTCTGAGCGGTGATACTGCCCGCGACTGGCCGCTACCACCTGCCTTGCCTGCCAGGGGGCGCTGTACTGCACCAGCGGGTGATCCGACTCGAAGCTGTACCAGCCGCCGTAAGGCGGCGGTTCGTTAGTGGCATCCGGCAGTGGCTCGACCGGCTGCGGCGGCGCGGACAGCAGGATCGTGCCAAACGGGAAGTCCGTCGCTGTCGGCGGCATGTAGACCCCCGGCATGACGGCATTGATCTCCAGCACCCGTTCCGCCAGCGTGGGGGTGAGCGTTGGCATCAGCGTTGCGGTCGCGGTCGGTGTCGGGGTCGCTGTGGGCGTACGGGTCGGCGTGGGCGTATCCGTCG
>JAIOHN010000837.1 GCA_019912985.1 Anaerolineae bacterium
CGGCGTGTCGGTTTCGACCACAGGCGGCGGTGCTTCATCCGAAGGTGGCAGTAAAACAATAATCGCGGTCGCAATCGTCAGGACAGCGGCCAGCAGCAGTGTGACACAACCGGCAGCACGACGCCAACCGGATGCAGACGATTCAATCTCCACTTGTTGAATGGTGCCAGTGGGTGCTGTATCGTCAGGACTGCGAGGTGGCTCAATAAACCCCATCACATTACCTCTTATTCCTAAACAATTAATCCCCCCGCCTCCAGGCAGAGAATCCTATACCACACATGGCGAGATGGCAAGTGCTGGCAGACATGGCTAAAATCAAGCCCTATTCGCAGAACAATCAGAGAAGAAGTCTTATGACGATTTACGAACGTCCAGCGGAACTGCTGCAAAATTTGATCCGCTTTGACACGACCAATCCTCCCGGCAACGAAGCCGCCTGCATCCAGTATGTGGATGGGCTGCTGCACGAGGCTGGATTCGAGACCACACTCCTGGAGCGTACAGCTGGCCGCCCGAATGTACTCGCACGTCTGAAAGGCGAAGGCAGCGCGCCGCCCCTGCTGCTTTACGGCCATGTCGATGTCGTGCCAACCGTCGGCCAGGATTGGCAGCATCCCCCCTTCAGCGCCGAGGTGATTGACGATTACATATGGGGGCGCGGCGCGCTCGATATGAAGGGCGGCGTGGCGATGATGCTGGCCGCATTCCTGCGGGCCAGGGCTGAAGGACTCTCGCTGTCCGGTGATGTCATCATGTGTGTGGTCAGCGACGAAGAAGATGGTGGCGATGATGGCGCGAAGTTCCTGGTGGAGCAGCACGCTGATCTGTTCGAGGGTGTGCGCTATGCCATCGGCGAGTTCGGCGGCTTTGCCCTGTATATCGACGGCAAGCGCTTCTACCCGATCCAGGTGTCGGAAAAGGGTGTGACCTGGTTCACTGGCACGGTGCGCGGTCCGGCGGGACATGCCTCCACGCCGATGCCCGGTGGCACCATGGCCTCGCTGGCGAAGGTGCTGGACCGCGTGTGCAATCAGCGCCTGCCAATCCATATCACCGAACCAGCGCGTTTGATGTTCCAGGCGATGGCGGCAGGGCTGGATTCACCGATGAAAGACCAGATTCTTGGCCTGCTGGACCCATCACAAACCGACGACATTCTGGATGAGATGGGGGAAACCGGGCGCATGTTCAATGCCCTGCTGCACAACACCGCCAGCCCGACGATGCTGCAAGCCAGCAACAAGATCAACGTCATCCCCGGCGAGGTTTCGCTGCGGATTGACTGCCGCGTGCTGCCGGGCGAATCGCCGGAAACGGCCATGCGGGAAATCCAGGCGCTGGCGGGCGATGCCCTTCAGCTCAAGATCGACCGCAGCGACGCGCCACCAGCTTCAATTGACATGGGCCTGTTCGATACACTGAGCGACATCCTGCGCGAGGCGGACCCGGACGGCACACCAATGCCGCTGCTGATGCCCGCCGCGACCGATGGCCGCTTCTTCGCCCGCATCGGCATCCAGACCTATGGCTTCCTGCCGATGAACCTCACACCGGACTTCGACTTCTGGGGGACCATCCACGCCGCCAACGAGCGCATTCCGGTTAGCGCGGTTGATTTCGGCACGCGCGCGGTTTATGAGGCGCTCAGACGCTTTAAGTAGCCGTGCGTTGATGCATCGGTAAATCGCCATCCACGGATGAGGCGGGGTCAAAATAGGTGGGTTGGTCGCGCAGGCTAAAGCACAGCGGCACGATCCGATCATGGCCAACAAACAGCGGCGGCAGCGCATCAGCAGCGAAGAAACCTGCGTCGCGGGCTTCCAGGCCGGGGCTGGGCGTTGGATTCGCGCACTGCACCTGAAACACCGCATGCGCAAAATGCACTTTGGAGCGCGATCCCCATTTCTGGCCGTCGAAGATACCCAGGAGACGCGTGACCTGCCCACGCACCCCGGCCTCCTCCCACAGTTCGAGCAGCACAGACTCGCTGAGGCTGCGCCCGATCTCGGCCAATCCACCGGGCAGCGCCCATGAGCCTTCCTCACGCCGCTGGATGAGCAAAATCTCGCCAGCGGGGTTGAACACAGCCGCATCCGTGCCGATTACGGGTGACGCGTGCACCAGCGTGCGATCCTCAAAGATACACCGAATGTCGTCCGTATCATGGTCATCATCCACCAGCGCGACCAAGCGCACCGCCAGTTCGCGCATCCGCTCCGCCCGATCCACCTCATAGGGATTGGCGGCAAAATGCTGGCCCACGTTGGACATGCCGCGCATTTCATCCGCGATCAGGTACAGCGCCTGCTTGAGTTCATCATTCATTGCATGCATTCCCCGCCAGTAGGAAACAGATCGTTTGTTGTATAATTAATATTTGGTAATTGAGACCAGTTCACAGCGATTGTCCTTGAGGTTGAATAATGAAGCAAATGTTCCCCGGCTATTACGAACGATCAGATGAAGAATTCAAGCAATTATGGGAAGATTGCATTTTTACTTTTGATGCCAATGTGCTCTTGAATCTGTATCGCTATACAGAAGCAACGAGGGAAGATTTGCTGGACAAATTTCGTCAACTCGAAGACCGCATCTGGCTTTCTTATCAAGCCGCTTATGAGTATCAAATGCAAAGAAAGAGCGTTATAAGAAAGCAAGAAAAGTTTTATGAAGATATTAAGCAACAATTGACACCTAAGGAAATTAAGCTGGATTTTTTAAAGGGATTTTCTAGATTTGGCGTCATTGATGAAGAAATGTTAAGTGAAAAAATTAGGACGCTTTATGAGGAGTTCCAGCAAAAAATAACTGATATTGTAGATGAGTTAGCACATGAGGGTGAATCTCACTCTAACTGGCTACAAACAGACACGATCCGTGATGAATTAGATACTCTATTTGCTGATAAAGTGGGTTCTTTCTATTCGGCTGATAGATTGAACGAAATATATCAAATTGGAGAAGCTCGCTATCAACAGGAACAGCCTCCTGGCTATAAAGACACAGATAAATCCACTACAAAAAAATATGGCGACTTACTGCTTTGGTTTCAAATCATTGACTATGCCAAAGATAGTAAAAAATCGATTGTCTTGATAACAGATGATCGAAAAGAGGATTGGTGGCAAGTTGAAGGCGGAAAAACATTAGGGCCACGCCCAGAACTTATCCAAGAAATTTTCCATAAAGCGTCTGTTCAGTTCTATATGTATACATCGGACAGATTTTTACAGTACGCGACAGAATATCTAAATCTAAAGTCAGCAGATACATCAATAGAAGAGATAGAGGAAGTTGCTGAGCAAGATAAAGTGTTGCTGAAGCATAATACATTGACACCTTGGGTTTATCAAAATGACTGGTTAAAACAAGAGAGGGAATATGAGATTACCCGAAAGTTACAAGAATTTCTTGAATGGCGAAATAATCAAATTCATGGTGTAACTTTCTCAAACAATCAAGAAAATGAACTTTTTAATAAAATACAAGAATTCAGTGAGTGGCGAGATAATCAGATTGCCAATATAGCTTTTTCAAGCGCTCAAGAAAACAATATTCTTCATAAAATGCAAGAATTCAATGTGTGGCAAGATCAGCACCTTAACGAAATAGACATTTTTACGCAGCAAGCCGATCTAATTCTTAAGCAAATGGAAGATTTTAGAACTTCGCAAGATCAGCGATCTCGTAATATCGCAGCTGCTAGTGCTCAAGAGAGTGAAGCTCTCAAAAGAATGCGCGAACTGGACGAAGAGCAGGCGCAGCTACTGAGTGATGTAGGTTCATTTGCTATACTTCCAGATATTGAATCTTTGAACACCGCTAATGAAGATACTGAGTCAGACAATGACTAAACCTCACGCCGATCAACTGGCACATGAATACCTGAGCAAAGGCGACCCCACCGGCTGGTTCGAAGTGCTGTATGCCAACGCCAGACAGGGCGAGGGAATCATCCCCTGGGCGCATTATCACCCGCATCAAAGCCTGCTGACGTGGCTGGCAGAGGCGCAACCGGATGGCAGCGGTCAGCGCGCACTGGTGATCGGCTGCGGCATGGGTGATGATGCCGAAGAACTGGCGAAATATGGCTTTGACGTGACCGCCTTCGACATCTCCCCCACAGCGATTGACTGGTGCAAGCAGCGCTGGCCGGAAACCACCATCACCTATGTGACTGCCGACCTGTTCGCCCCACCGTCAGAGTGGGTGCAGGCATTTGATTTTGTGCTGGAAATCTACACCGTGCAGGCGCTGCCCATCGACCTCCGCGCCGAAACGACTGCCGCCATCGCCCAGTTTGTCCGCCCTGGCGGGATGCTGCTGGCGGTCAGCCGCCTGGTCGATGAGGGTGTCGTGCGTCACGGCCCGCCCTGGCCGCTCAACCGGGCGGAAAGTCGCCTATTTGAGCAAGCCGGGCTGACCGAAGTGCGCTTCACCGATTACGTGGATCCGGGTGACGTGCGCCGTTTCCGCGCTGAATACCGCCGCGATATTTGATCCACAAAACGCTGAGAGATATTTTTACACAGCTTGATCAGAGAAGCGTAAGGGCGGGTCAGGAATGTTTCGCAAAAGTACGCGAGAGTTGATATATACGCGACCTCACATGTTTATTGACCGTGGCAGTGAGAGTAAGTGGGACAACGAGTCGTTGCAGAGGTTGATGGTGTTAGCAATAAGACAAGCTGTGGACCCGTCTGGACTCAATCAATGCAAGGTAATAACCATATCCTTAAAGTCGGATGATTTGATTATTATCGAAGATGACGGTAGAGGTTTACCCATTGCGACGCCTTCGCGTTTTCCAAATTCCGACACCACAACACTAACGTACCTGCTTGAGGGGTACATGCAAACGGGTGAACGCACTCAAGAAAACACTGAGGAATATGGCTTTCTCGGCTATTTCACCTTCTTGTTTAATGTTCTCTCGGAGTCGCTGCGAATAGATACAGTTTGGCAAGGTCAAGCCTACACAGTGACTTGCTCTGGCGGTGATATAGTTATACCTTTGCATAAAGCAGACGATGGCACTCTGAAACAAGGAACTCGTATTCGTTTCAAGCCCGATTCCAACGTCTTTCCAGATCCAGCCTTCAGTGAGGAATCACTAAAGACTGACATAAATGCACTCGCAAGCGAATTCCCTACAGTCAAATTTGAATTTACTGCCGTAAACAATGCCTAACGAAAAGAGGCATGGATTATAGTACTCACTTTAATATGTCTATGAAAAGCAGAGTGCGGTCATCGACAAAGTGTCTTCGCGATGCAAATATGAACACAATTTTCGTAAACACTTAAGGCTTCATCACCCGCTTTCTCCTTAGAATCAAACTAGGACGAAACTGAGCGTGAGAGAAACAGCGTGAGCGAAAGCATCCTATCCCAACAATTGCATAATCCTGACCCCCGGCAGCGTTTCAAGGCCATCAAGCAGGCCGCCCGCAATAAAGAAATGGCCCTGCTTGATGTCATTGCCGAACTTGCACAGAATGATCCAGATGATCAGGTGCGTATGGTCGCGCAAAAAGCGCGCGCTTATCTCACGGGCGGGCTGGAATCTGGTGGCGCGCCCGAAAGTGCAGGCACGCCAGTTTATCGTCCGCTCGATAAGAAAACCGAATCGCTGGCCCAGAGCGAACTGGATGCCGCGCTCAGTTATCATCTGGCCGGACAGCGAGAAAAAGCACTCAAGTCACTGGGTAAAGTGCTGCAAATGGCACCGATCAAAGCCACGGATCAGTATTTCATCAGTGTGATGAACGAGATCACAGGCAGGGAAACCGAAGAATCGCTGCAAATGCTGCGTGACGCTTCGCGCATGAAACAGCTCTCCGTCACCGAAAAACAGCTTGCGCAGGAAAAGGAGCTGGATAAGCACCTTCAAAACGTGGAAAAATCCACCTGGGTCAGCGCGGGGATGGACCTGGTAATTTACACTATGATCGTCGTGATCGGCACGCTGCTGATCGTCGTGGCAATCGGCCAGAGCGCAGCAGGCACGCTTAGTGGTTACGCCGCTGCCAGGGAAGCATTTAACGCAGCGGTGGCCGCCGGGGAAAAGAACATCATGCCGGTGGAACCACTGCCGGTC
>JAIOHN010000838.1 GCA_019912985.1 Anaerolineae bacterium
CTTGGGTCCCGAGCGGCTCGAGGTAGGTCGCCGCGACGGCCCGCGCCTGCCGCGCGGTCTTGGGCGAGGCGCGCAGAGCGTCGTTGGCCTGCACCAAGAGCGCGGCGCTCCCGCACTCCCTGTCCGCAAGTCCGCTTGCGATTTCGCCGATCGTCGCCGGCGCGAGCCCCTCCGAGCGCGCCGCGGCGCGGCGCGCGCTCTGGGTGCAGGCCAACGACGCTCTGCGCGCCTCGCCCAAGACCGCGCGGCAGGCGCGGGCCGTCGCGGCGACCTACCTCGAGCCGCTCGGGACCCAAGAGACCGTCGCTCGCGAGCTCGGGCTGCCGTTCAGCACCTACCGGCGCCACCTCGTGGCCGGCATCGAGCAGATCGCGGCGATCCTCTACCGTCGCTACGCCGACGGCGCCTCACCGACCGGCGCGTCACCGACAGAGTGAGCAGAAAGTGAGCAGTCCTTGGTCTGGTCCGGCCCCGCTGGACCGACCAACGTGGGCACGTTCGCTCGAGGCGAGGTCCGTTCGTGATCGCAATTGGAATTGCGCGCGGCGGCACGCAGCGCTCGAGCCGGAGGAGGGAGCTCATGAAGCGTCAATCGGTATTGCTGATCATGGTGATCGGGCTCACGCTCGCGGCGCCGGCCCACGCGCAGTGGGGGTATCGGCAGCCGCAGCAACAGTGGGGCGGGCAGCCGCAGCAGTACGGCCAGCAGCCGCAGCCGTACGGGCAGGGCCAGTACGGTCCGCAGCATGCGCAGCCGCAATATCAGCAGCAGTACGCGCCCGGCGGGAGACAGCCCATCCGCAAGCTCTTCGTCGGGGCCGGCATCGGCTTCGGGGTCACCTTCGCGGGCGGACAAGCATTCTTCCGTGCGGAGGAGAGCGTGGGCTACCATGTCTTCGGCGTGGACGAGCACCCCGGGCTCTTCGTCGCGCTCACGCTGGTGCAGGGCGTCGCCAACCAAGTGCTCCTCGACTTCGCGGCGCGCATCGGCTTCGACGCGGTGGCGTGGCAGGACTCGATGGCCCGCGTGCAGGTCACTCCCTTCTTGGGCGCCGGCGTGGGCTTGTTCATCGCCAATCAGGGCTTCGGCGACTCCGTCTTTCCGGGCGCGTTCCTGATGCCGGGCCTCGAGGTGGCCGTGACCGCGGTCAACGGCTTCTTGACCGTCTGGTACAGGCCGATCAGCTTCGACATCCTGATCCGCGACAATGGAACTGCCGCTTACGCGATGATGGCCGGAGTCAACCTCAACCTCCTGTGAGCGAGGCCTCGCCCCCGCGCTCCCATCGCTGCGCGTGTCAGGGCGCGCGTCAGGGCGCGCGTCAGGGCGCGCGTCACAGCACGCTCGTCACTCGCGCCTGCAATTCGAATTGCCCGTTCACGCCCGTCGCGTCGTCGCGCACCTCGAGGGTGCCCGTCAGCGTGTCCAGGCGCATCGCCGCGTCTCGGTCGCCGCTCGTGGTGTTGACGTCGTGGCCGACGACGTGGCGCTGCGGCTGGTCGTAGAGGGTGCACTCGAAGAAGCCGGCGGTGGGCCCGCCGTAGAGCAGGCGGTCGCCGCAACGAATCTGCGCGTTGCACCAGAACGATCCATCGGAACGATCATGGCGCGTCACGTCGAACGCGCAGGTCGTTCCGTCGCGCGCGCCGGGGACGTTCAGCGCGCGCGTCACGCGCACCGTGACC
>JAIOHN010000839.1 GCA_019912985.1 Anaerolineae bacterium
GTTGACGACCGCTGACATCATGTTTTGGTATGAAGATATCATGATGAATGAGGAGCTGCCGAGTTTCCACAGTGATTTTATGGCAGGTGGTCAAGCCCCCGTCATTGAAGCGGTTGATGACTACACGGCGACTTTCACCTTTGCTCAGCCTTATCCTGTGATCACGGCCCTTATTGCTGTTTCTCATTTCCCGATGGCTCCGCGCCACTATCTTGAGCAATTTCATATTAAGTACAATGAGAATGCTCAGGCAGTGGCCGAAGAAGCAGGTTATGAAACATGGGCTGATTATTTTGGTTTCATGTCCGATGGTCAGATCGGTGACTCCCAGCGTAACCCTGATTTGCCGGTTCTTAAGCCATGGACTTTTGAAAGTGAAGATGAGTTCGGCAATCGCTTCTATCAGCGGAACCCGTACTACTGGAAGGTCGATCCTGCCGGGAATCAACTGCCGTATGTAGACAGCCAGGTTCGCTTGCTGCTGTCCGACCCTGAAGTAATCAAGCTCAATATTCAGGCTGGTGAAATTGATTACACGAGCGCTGGTTTTGGCTTCGATATTGTTGATCTTCCGGTGTTAAAAGCTGGTGAGGAGCAGGGCGATTACACGACGCTCATGTGGCCGATTGCTAGCGGCGGTAACTGGAAGTTCATGTTTAACATCACCACTGGTGACGATGTGCTGCGCGAAATTTTCAATGACGTACGTTGGCGTCAGGCCATGTCGCTTGCCATTAACCGTTCGGAGATCAACGACACGCTCTTCTTCAACCTGGGTGTGGAGCGTCAATGGGGACCGCCGCAGAACGACCGCTTCTTCGAAGACTGGATGCTGGACTATTATGCGGATTTCGACCCTGATCAAGCCAATGCGCTGTTAGATGAGATGGGGCTTGAAATGGGGCCAGAGGGTTATCGTTTGCGCCCAGATGGCGAACGCCTGTCAATCGTGCTGTGGAACGCAATCAGTCAGGATGCTTTGGTTGAACTGGTCGCGGAATACTGGGAAAATGTAGGCGTTGCCGTTGAGATCAACCCCAGTACCCGTGAAGCGTTTGCCCAGGCGCTGCTGGCTAACGAAGTTAACGCAAGTGTCTGGTTTGCATCATGGAATGACGAATTTAAGCTCTATCAAATCCCGATCTGGTACCGTCCGCCGTATGGCCTTGACTCCACTCCTATCGGTGGTGGCCTGGCATGGCGTCAGTGGTATCTGACCGGTGGAGAGCAGGGCGAGGAACCGCCGGAATGGCAGCTTGAGCAGATGCAGTTGGTTGAGCGCTTCCAGCAGACTGTGCGTGGCTCAGATGAATACTTCGAATTAGGCGCACAGATTCAAAAACGTATCATCGAGCAGCTTTACAACATCGGCACGGTTGGCGAAGCACCGCGTATCGCGATACGCTCCAACCAGTTGGAGAATTTCCCTGATCAGATGCCGTATCTCGATCATCTGGTAAGTGGTCATTCCGATCAATGGTTTATCCGTGAGTAAATAATCAAATTGGCTGGGCAGTCTGCTTCAAAGCATGCAGGCTGCCCAGGCCGTCTACTGGCTTCTGTGTCGGTTCATATGCTGTGAACAGAAATAGAGAGTACTTATGGGAAGTTATTTTCTACGCCGACTCGGCTATATGGTAATTGTTTTGTGGCTGGTATCTGTGCTGTCCTTTTTTATCATCAATCTGCCACCCGGAAGCTGGATTCAGAATTACGCGGCACAGCTTGAAGCCGATGGCGGTGTGGCGGATCAGGCTGAATTGGATTTTCTGCGGTCGCGCTATGGCCTTGACCAGCCGTTGTACGAACAATACATTCGTTGGATTGTCCCCCTGGTGACAAAGGGTGATTTTGGACAATCGTTTGAATGGCGTCAGCCTGTGTGGCCGTTGATCGAGGAACGCTTGTTCCTGACCATGGTGATTTCGATTACCTCAATCATCTTTATCTATGTAGTTTCTGTTCCCATTGCCCTGTACTCAGCCACGCACCAGTACTCACCTGGGGATTATTTCTTCTCTTTTGTCGGGCTGATCGGTCTGGCAACGCCGAATTTTCTGATTGCGCTTGTGTTCATGGTGGTCATGTTGCGCGTCTTCAATGTAACGCCCGGTGGGTTGTTCTCACCTGAATTTTTGCGCGAGCCCTGGAGCCTCGCGAAGTTCTGGGACCTTATGAAGCATTTGCCGGTGCCAGTCATTGTGGTTGGCACAGCGGGGACGGCGGGTTTGATTCGTGTGCTGAGAGCACAACTGCTCGACGAATTCCAGAAACAGTATGTCATTACGGCGCGCGCCAAAGGCGTGAAAGAGTGGTTCTTGATTGTCAAGTATCCTTTGCGAATGGCATTTAATCCCATCATCAGCAGCATTGGAGGATTACTACCGGCCATTGTGTCGGGGTCGGCCATTGTGTCGATTGTGCTTGGTTTGCCAACGACTGGCCCCTTGCTACTGCGGGCGCTCATCGCACAGGACACCTACGCAGCCGCCAGTATGCTGATGATGCTTAGTATTCTGACGGTGCTCGGTGTGTTTCTTTCAGACTTGCTGCTCCTGTGGCTAGATCCCCGAATTCGTTATGAGAGGGCGAATTAGTATGGCGACGATTGACGCTAATCCAGATCTGACCACACCCACAACCGCCCAGATAGGCGATCCTATCACTTACGAAATTCTGTCCCAGCGGCAGCTTATCTGGCGTAAATTCAGGCGTCACCGGGTCGCACTCTTCTGCATGTACCTACTGATCGCTCTCTACACGGTCGCGATTTTTGCAGAGTTTTTCGCACCTTATGGTGCTTTTCAGAGGCATACCAATTACCTGTTTGCACCGCCTACACCAATTCACTTTGTAGATGAAAATGGAACGTTTCATCTGCGGCCATTTGTTTACAAGATGGCTAATGAGCTGAATATGGAGACGTTCCAGCGCGAATATGTGGAAGACACAGGCGAAAAGTATTTTATTACCTTCTTTGTGCGTGGTGAATCGTACAAACTGCTGGGTTTTATTGATACAGACATTCACTTTTTTGGTGTTGATGAACCAGGTGTCTTTTTTCCTTCCGGCACTGATGCTCTGGGGCGTGATCTCTTCAGTCGGATGCTTTTAGGCGCACGCACGTCACTTTTTGTCGGTTTACTTGGATTGGCGGTCGGCTTCGTGCTCGGGCTGTTCTTCGGCGGTATCTCCGGGTATTACGGGGGTAGTGTGGATACACTTATCCAGCGGCTGATTGAATTTTTGCAATCCCTACCGACTTTACCGTTGTGGATGGCTCTGGCTGCGCTGGTGCCTGCGGAGTGGTCGCCGATACAGGTGTATTTCGGGATTTCGCTTGTGCTTGCCACAGTAGGCTGGACAGGGTTGGCACGAGTCGTTCGCGGTAAGCTGATTAGTCTGCGTGAAGAGGACTATGTGCTGGCGGCGAAGCTCTCTGGTGTGGGCGAGACAGCGATTATCACACGCCACTTGCTGCCAGGTTTTACCAGTTATCTCATTGTGAATCTGACGCTCGCGATACCGGGCATGATTCTTGGTGAAACAGCCCTCAGTTTTCTTGGATTGGGTATTCGCCCGCCAGCGGTGAGTCTGGGTACGCTGTTACAGGATGCGCAGAATGTCCAGACGGTAACACTCAATCCCTGGTTGCTCATTCCCGGTGGTTTGGTAATGATTATTGTCATTGCATTTAATTTCCTGGGTGACGGCCTGCGCGACGCCGCTGATCCGTATAAACATACTTAATGGATAGAACGATGACGAATGACTTGTTACTGGATGTCGAGAATTTAAAGACGCAGCTTCCTTTGGATGAAGGAGTCTTGAAAGCGGTTGATGGCGTAAGCTTTCAGATACACCGTGGCGAGACGATGGGATTGGTTGGTGAATCAGGCTGTGGGAAGAGCATGACGGTGCAAACTATTATGCGCATTGCCCCGAACTTTGCGGAAATTTCAGGAAGTGTAACGTTCCACCGGCCAAATGGGGATGTGGTCGATTTGACCACGCTTAATCCCTATGGCTCCGAAATGCGCTCTATTCGGGGTGGTGAAGTCGCCATGATTTTTCAGGAGCCGATGACTTCCTTTTCGCCGCTGCATACCATCGGCAATCAGCTCATTGAGGCCGTCCGTATTCATCGTCCAGTGAGTAAAAGACAGGCTCGCGAAATTGCGGTTGATATGCTGGATCGGGTTGGCTTATCCAACCCTCGGCAGCGCGTTGATGAGTATCCTCACCAGTTATCAGGTGGGATGCGCCAGCGTGCGATGATCGCGATGGCGTTATCGTGTGAACCGTCGCTGCTCATTGCGGATGAACCTACAACTGCGCTGGATGTGACGGTTCAGGCGCAGGTATTGAAACTGATGCGAGATCTTCAGGCCGAGTTTGGGATGTCCATCCTGTATATCACGCACGACCTGGGTGTCATTGCACGAATGGTCGATAATGTAGCTGTGATGTATCTGGGTCGGGTCGTCGAATATACGGATGTTGACAGCCTTTTTCACAACCCGAAGCACCCTTATACAAAGGCGCTGCTTAAATCTATACCGAAGATTGGGAGAAAATCGCGTAATCGACTGGAGTCGGTTCAGGGCTCCGTTCCAGTACCGATTAATCGTCCATCAGGATGTGGTTTTTTTCCACGATGCCAGGTTGCTATCAAAGGGTTGTGCGATCGTGTCGATCCACCGTTAGTACAGGTTGATGAAAGACACAATGCAGCCTGTTTCCTGTACCCGGAGGTTTTGGAAGCCGTAGGCGAGACACACCCAGAAGGGGTATCGCATGGAACAGCATGAAACTATTCTTGAGGTCCGTTCTTTAAAGAAGTACTTTCCAATCGAGAAAGGTTTCTTCCGGAGAACAGTCGGCCATGTAAAGGCCGTTGACGACGTGAGTTTTCAGCTCCAGCGGGGCGAAGTCCTGGGGTTAGTGGGTGAATCGGGCTGCGGCAAAACCACGCTGGGTCGTTGTATCCTGCGGGCCATGAACGCGACCTCCGGCGAAATCCTGCTGAAGACCCGTGATGCGGACATTGTGGACATCACGACACTGAATAAGAGAGAACTGCGGGCTTTGCGCAAAGAAATGAATATGGTTTTTCAGGACCCATTTTCATCGCTTTCGCCACGTATGACCGTGCTTGATATTATTGGTGAGCCACTCTGGGCACAAGGGATGCGTGGTCGCCAGCTCGAAACCCGTGTGAAAGAACTGGCATCGCTGGTGGGGTTGAATGCAGGACATCTCAACCGTTATCCGAATGCGTTCAGTGGCGGCCAGCGCCAGCGCA
Organism: Anaerolineae bacterium; assembly: GCA_019912985.1. GTDB lineage: Bacteria > Chloroflexota > Anaerolineae > Aggregatilineales > Phototrophicaceae > JAIOHN01. The sequence continues at coordinate 5,306 of JAIOHN010000839.1, forward strand.
TCGGGATTGCCCGTGCGTTAGCCACCAATCCCAACCTGATTGTGGCAGACGAACCGGTATCTTCACTGGATGTGTCCATTCAGGCCCAGATTTTGAACTTGTTGCAGGATCTTAAAGAAGAACTAAACCTTACCTATCTGTTCATTGCGCATGATCTTAGTGTGGTAGAGCATATTGCGGATCGTGTTGCTGTGATGTATGTTGGCAAGATTGTGGAATTGAGTGAAACTGAGGATTTGTATCTCAACCCAAAGCACCCCTATACTGAGGCGTTGCTATCCGCAGTTCCAAAACCGGATCCACGGATAAAGGGAAACCAGATTATTTTGCAAGGAGAAGTTGCGAATCCTGCAGACCCACCTTCGGGTTGCTATTTTCATCCTCGTTGCAAATATGCAAAAGATGTTTGTAAGACGACGGCACCGCCGTTAACGGAAGTCAAACCCGGACACTACGCAGCCTGTCATTTTGCGGATGAATTAGAGCTTGAAGGGGTTATGGTGTAAATGACAAGAGCTGTAAAGTGAATGCCCACTAAGGAGCAGCACATGATTCAATCCGTTCTAAAAGCGATCGATCTTATGAATGTGTTTTCACCAACGGAGCCTTATCTTTCACTCAGCGAGATTGCCGCGCGTATGGATATGCCCAAAAGCACAGCGCACAATTTGTTGGCGACTTTGGCATCGCGTGGCTTTATTGAGCAGCTCGATAATGATTCCTATGCACTGGGAACCGCGATTATCCCGCTGACTCAGGCCGCGCGAGTGAATGCTGAACTAAGAGATCGTGCAGCGCCGCTGCTCCGGGAATTCGCTGATGTGGGCAAAGAATCGGTTTACCTGACTTACCTGGATGGCGATTTCGCCCTCTATATTTATGCAATCGAAACTTCTCACCGCTTGATGGCACGCACAGCGGTAGGGGATCGCGTTCACCTCCATTGTACCGGTGTAGGGAAAGCGATCCTTGCTGAGCTGCCGCGCCAAAGTGTGAATGACATCATATCGAGAGTGGGGTTACCTTCCTTTACGGAAAACACCATTGTTGATGCTGAAGTCCTCTTTGAAGAACTTGAGCGAATCCAGAAAAGAGGGTATTCGATTGACAATCAAGAGCATGAAACAGGTACTTACTGTATTGGCGTGGTGATACGCGATGCACATGGGAAGCCCATTGGGGGTTGCAGTGTTTCTGGCCGTGACCCGGAGATTATTGGCTCACGAGAGGAAGATCTGGTGTCGGACATCCTTTATACCGCGCAAGAGATTTCTCGTCGCATGGGTTATATCCCGGCGCGACCCGCTCAGATTGTGCCGCGTTCAAATCATGTGAATCATCGTGATGCCTGAGCATACAACCAACATATCCGTTTCTCCAATGAAAAAGGCGACAGAAAAATGACTACCGAGTTTCCTGGTGGTGTATGGCCTGCCATGATCACCCCACTCAAAGAAGATAGATCAATTGATTGGGAGGGTGTTGATCAATTCACTGATTGGTATATCGAAGCGGGCGTTGCTGGCCTTTTTGCTGTGGGTCAATCTGGAGAAATGTTTGGATTGAACGATGAGGAAAGGCTTGCACTGGCTCGGCGAGTGGTGATGCGTACGGCAGGTCGGGTGCCGGTCATCGCCTCTGGCACGTTTGTTCCCGCTGTCGAGGAACAAGCAGAATTTGTCAAAAGAATGTTCGATACCGGTGTTCAGGGTGTAACCCTGATCCTGGGTGAAATGGCCGGACCTTCCGACGATGACGCCGCATTACAACGGCACATTGAGCGACTGTTATCGCTTACCGGCTCCATCCCGCTTGCGTTATATG
>JAIOHN010000840.1 GCA_019912985.1 Anaerolineae bacterium
AGAATCACCAGCCCGGTTTCCATCCCACTAATGAAATGCCATGAAACCGGCCCGCTCAGCCCGAATGCGACTGTCACCAACCATGCCAGCCAGATCGGCGTGTCGAAGACTCGCAGCAGCCGGTACACGACCCACATTGCCCCGGCAAGCGCCAGTGCGCCAACACCCATCGCCCATAAGCTCAGGTTAAGTCCCTGAAAGCCGATGCCATAGCCTAAAGCCAGTACAAGCGGATAGAGCAAGCTGGTTGCGCCGCTGGTGGGTGGATCGCCTGGATTGTAGATAAATGGCTGACCGTTTGCCATTTGCCTGGCGTACTGAAAATGAATGTAGACATCATCCAGTGGCAGCACAAATTCGCCGTGTCCTTGCACCAGACTCGTCAAGGCATAGGCGACCAACACAGCACCTGCCAACAAGCAGCACAGTCCCCATGTGATTCGATTGAGGCGACGGGATGGGTAAGCGGGCTGTTCTGGAAGCATCGACTAAGATTAATGATCCGGAGAAAGATTAAAGAAAAAGGACGCAGTCAGGTCGTCCGCGTCCTCTGTAGAATTTCATGTCAGCTAGTCTGAGTAGCCATCGGCGAAGGTATCAATCATGAGCCGTACATCCGCACCCAGAGGATACAGGATCGGGCAGGTAGCGCCTGCAGAAACATATTCACGCACTTTTGCTTTGACTTCCTGCGGGGTGCCGCTGGCTGTGATGAGCTGTACCACGTCATCCGGTACCAGACGCATCGCTTCCTCGATCTGTTCCTCAGTGGCGGGCCAGGTCAGCACCTGCCCGATCTCATCAAGCAATTCCTGTTTCACGCCGCTGGCTTTCATAATATGCGGCTGCTGGCCCAGATACTGCGTGACCAGTTTGCGGGCTGCATCCAGTGCTTTCTTGCGATTTTCATCCACGGAGCAGACCACCAACTGTGGACGGTCAATCTCATCCAGCGAACGCCCACTTATTTTCGCGCCCTGTTCCAGTTGGGCCAATGCGCCCTCGTTGTACTGCGGAGAAACGAGGTAATTGAGCACCGCGCCATCTGCAATTTCGCCCGTCAGCGCCATCATTTTTGGCCCGGTCGCGCCGATGTAGATCGGCACATTGCGCGGGGTTTTGCGCCCATGCACGACATCCAGCTCGACCCCATCCATGTGGACGAACTCGCCCTGAAACGTCACATTGTTCCGCGCCAGCAAGTCCCGCACCACCGTGACGACTTCGCGCATTGCCAGCAGGGGCTTGGTCCGTGTGATGCCGACTTTCTGGGCGAGTGGGTCCCACCATGCGCCGATCCCGCAGATAATCCGGTCTGGCGCGAGATCATCCAATGTCAGGAAAGTCGCCGCAATAACCCCTGCGTTGCGTGTCCAGTTGTTAATCACGCCTGATGCGATCTTGATCCGTCGTGTCGTGGCTGCGAACGCGGCCATCGGCACGATCGCATCCCGCACCAGGCGGCTTTCTGCCTGCCAGACAGCCTCGAACCCACGTGATTCGGCGTACTGCACATATTGAATTGCATCCTGAAGCGAATGCGCATCCTGCAAATAAAGCGCTACACGATCTGCCATAAACTTATCCTTCGTTACGCAACTGCTCATGCCCGGTATTGCAAAAGGCGACCATTCAAGTCGCCTGATTATAATCGTAATTATCGCTCGTAATCTAAATCCAGACCACGAACACTATGTTGATAAGTATCCAAATCGGAAGGTAGATCAATATCCAGCGCCAACCGGGCAGAGTGGTATATTTTCGGCTCAATCCCTGCCTCACGCGCAAGTTGTGTGTGCCGACTAAAACTTCCCGGCCCAAAAGCATATTCAATAAAACCCGGCGGACGCATAAATAAGGCGTTTGTACCGTCGCCATCCTGATCGGTTGCCAACACCACCGACAGCAACTCACTCCCCAGTTCAATAATATCGCTTACATCATTACGGCTAATGAGTGGCAAGTCTGCGGGTAAGACCAGCACTGCATTGCAGTTCCAGTTCATCACCACCTGGGTTGCGCGGGTCAGGGCGGTGTTTAGCTCTGGTTGACCGCTTTCCTGTACAGTCTTTGCATTGTAGTCACGCGCAATCGACAGGGCTTTGCTGTCGCGGCTCACCACCAGGGTGCCGATGACCTGGGGAACATGCTGCACGACATCCAGGACATGACGGAACATCCCCTCTGCCAGTTCCTGACGTTGTTCGGGCGAGAGTACATCGGCCAGACGACTCTTGGCTCGATTCAAGGGTTTAACCGGAATTATTGCCCAGACGTACATGGTTTTTCCATTCCACTATCCAATCCAGCACCTGACGGGCCAGAACAGCCCGGTCATTCTCAGTTTGCATGATGGTGTCCATCATCATCGTATGGGGTGTGTCGATCTCCAGAGTAGCATCCCGTTCGTCGTAAACAAACCCGTTCACCACATCACCATAGTAGCGAGCGACAGCAGCAGCGGATACCTCATACTCTAATTCTTTCATGATTTTGCTTGCAGGACCCTTGAGTGCGTTCCCCTCCACGATGGGAGTCACGGCTACACGGGGTATTTCACGTGCCATCAGGGCATTTTTCATCCCCGGCACTGCCAAAATCGGTGCAATCGATAGCCACGGGTTCGATGGGCCAAACAGAATTACGTCCGCTGTATCAATTGCCGCGCGCGCTTCCAGGCTTATTGTCGCCGCCTCGATGCCATCCAGTCGCAAAGCGGTAACGGTCGGCTGCCATCGCAGCTTGACAAAATAGGTCTGAAAATCCAGTTCACCGTGTTCGATGGTTTGCACTTTCGTCGCCACGGGTGCATCGCACATGGGGAGTACGCGGCAGCCGATCCCCAGTGCCTGGGTCAACCGCTGGGTAATCTCTGTCAGCGGAACACCTTTATGCCACCATTCCGTTCGCAGCAGGTGTGTGGCGAGGTCCTGATCACCAACACCAAACCAGGCATCCACACCATAACGTTGTAGGGCCTCCAATGTATGTCGGGTATCGCCAGCCAACCCCCATCCAAAAGTTTTATCGACAAGCCCGGCCAGGGTGTACATGACAGTATCCAGGTCAGGACACACGCGTAACCCATGATACCAGAGGTCATCGCCGGTATTGACAATCACTGTGAGCTGTTCTGGTTGCAGAATCTGTGCCAGACCGTGGGCCAGCTTTGCGCCGCCTACGCCGCCAACCAGAACCACAACTTTTAAATCTACCCCTACCGCCACACAACACTCGTTTCTAGTGGATGCCGGGTTTTCTCGCGCGTTTGCGCGGGATACCCCAACGTGACCAAACCTTGAGGCTGCCAGTCATCCGGCAGCAATAATGTCTCACGCACGACTTCGGGACAAAACAGCGGTGCGCACATCCAACACGCGCCCAGGCCCAGTTCATGGGCCGCCAACAGCAAATTTTGTCCCGCCATGGCTGTGCTCTGTACGGTCATCACATATTCAGCCTGGCTGCGCTTTTCATCTGGATAATCATCCATATCGACCAGCGAGAGGCACACCATAATCAACGCGGGGGCTGAGGTGATCCGCTCATAAGACCGGTTGACATCCCTGGCGATCACCTCCGCTGGTGCGCCATCCGCTTTGAGATCATGTCGTAATCGTGTTCCCATCGCTCGCGCCAGGCTTTCTTTTTGTGCTGCTCCCTGAATCACGGCGAAACGCCAGGGCTGCCGGTTGTGGGCAGAAGGTGCCCAGATGGCAGCATTCAATATTTGCTCAATCAGCGTCCGTGGTACTAGTCTTGGGAGATAACGTCGCAATGAGCGTCGGGTCACGATCGTGTGCATCAAGCTGTTTATGACAGACTCATCGTTCATAGATTATCACTTGATCGTAAGAAACGTGTTTAAACATGCTTAGCGATACAAATCGCTCTCTGCGGGCCGCTGCAAATCGTGCGCATGACCGTCCATCTTCGGGAATTGCAAGCCGCGTACCAGAACGACTGGTAGACCTTCTCCACCCTCGCCAGTCAGCAGTTGCGCGCTGGAAGCGATCATATCGCCATAACCTAACATGCTGATGCGCAGCGTGCGCCCAAATAAATCCGGCTGGCCGCGTAAATCCAGTAGGGCGGGCATCCCCGCCACGCCAATCGCCACACCAGTAGTCCCAAGCCGAAATGGTCGTCCGTGCGAGTCACTGATGATAATACCAATCGCTGTACCAGTCCGGTTCAGGATTTCCGTGCGGATGTCCCGCGCAGACGCATCCGGGTCAATCGGCAGCAGCAGCACCAGATTTTCATCATTACCCACGACGTTGGAATGATCAATCCCGGCGTTGGCGCTGACAAAACCCAGGCGATGTTCGACGACCAGTACATGCAGCGCCTTGCGGGAAATTCTGACACTTTCCCGCAGAATCAGCTCGACCAACTGCGGGTCTTTGTCGATTTCTGCGGCCAGGGCCTGTGCCTCCGCTCCTGGTGTAATCGTTCGTAGATCAACCAGGCAGCCCTCGGCTTTTGATACGATTTTGGAGGTAATCACCAGCACATCGCCATCTTGCAGCGTCATCCCGGCACGCGCCACGGCTTCCAGGATGATTGTAGTCAGGTTATCCCCTGGTTGAATCAGAGGAATATCAGGCAGGGCGGTGAGCGAGAGCGAAAATGTGTCAGTCAATGCCTGTAATCCGAATACCAGATCCCTTCACATTGTATTGCTTGTTAATGTACAACAGCACAGGCGTTAACGACTCAATGGCGATAGCGTTTGGCAACCGCCCGGCATCAATCCCGCGCATGTCTGCCGCTTCTGCCAGCGCAATGACCTGTGCTTTCGCATCAGCATCATTCCCGCAGATCAATACATCACAATCTACTTTGTAATCGGGATCAACCAACTTCTCCGCGCTGACATTCTGGAACGCTGCCACGACTTTGACCGCATCACCCAAGAACGCCTGGGCTTCCAGTGCAGCAGACTGGCCTTCTGGCAGATGTACTGTGCGCACTTTGGGTGGTTGTAATGGCACTGTCAGATCAACCAGGATTTTACCGGCTAATTCTGCCTGCACCCCCTCCAGTGTAGCCTTATGTGCCGAGTAGGGGACACTCAACACGACCAGATCTGCCGCTGTCGCCGCCGCATTGTTATCCATGCCCTGCAAATAATCGCCACCTAACTGTTGGTTGAGTTCGGCGGCACGGCTGGTCGCGCGCGCTGCATCACGTGAGCCGATAATCACTGTGTAATCGGCTTTTGCCCAGCGCATCGCCAGCCCGGAGCCTTCTTTTCCGGTCCCACCGAGCACGGCGATGGTAGTTTTTTGCGTGGTTTGATCTTGCATCCGCTTGCTCTTCCTTCTTTGATTCGAGTGTGTTGTGATCAATCGGATAGTTTAACGTACTGGTTGTAACGCTCCCATACCCCAGGAGCTAGTGCCAGCGCTTCTGCGGCGATCTCCGCTTCATTTAGGGTGGTCAACTGTCGATCGCGCATGAGTATTTTGCCGTTAACGATAGTGGTTGTCACCATCGACGACTCAAAGCCGAAGATTATATGCCAGGGCAGATTACCAATTGTGAGCGGTGTGTAGGGATGGTAATCGACAAAAATCAGGTCAGCGGCAGCGCCTTCCGCCACTTCGCCCAGCCGTTGCTCAGGGAAGAACTGTTCTGCCAGACGCGCGTTATTGTGGGTCGCCATCTGCGCAATGTCCGCGCCATTGGCCGCACGTGGATCGCGTTGGACGACCTTGTGCATCAGATAAGCCGCTTTCCACTCAGCCCACATATTGTTGCTAAAGCCATCGTTGCCCAGACACACTGGCATACCCGCGTGCAGCATAGCATCGATAGCCGC
>JAIOHN010000841.1 GCA_019912985.1 Anaerolineae bacterium
ACACTGAAGCACGGATCGACGCCCTGCTCGAACAGATCGGCCAGCACATTGATCAGATTTCCTGGTTTGTATTTCCGGGCGACCAGCCTGCTGACCTGGGCAAGCGATTGGAAGCACGCGGGATGCCCGGCGGGCCGGGCGGCAACTGGCTGTGGGCGGACCTGACCGCGCTTGATGCTGCCCCCACGGTGTCAGATCACTTCCACATTGAACAGGTGCATGATGATGGCGCGATGGCGGAATGGGTTCGTGTTTCAGAAGCGGGATTTGAAGAGGACCTATCACTTTGCTACGATGCTTATGCCCGGCATGGTTACGGCGCGGACGCCTTTTCGCTTCACTACATCGGCTATCTTGATGATACGCCGGTCACCTCTGGCACCCTGCTCGATGCCGGAGGTTGTGCCACAATCTACGATGTATCCACACCGCCAGCTTTCCGTCAACAGGGGTTTGCTGGCGTGTTGACCCATGCACTCATGCACGAAATTCGCAACCGGGGCTATAGCGATACCTGGATCTGGTCTTCCGACATGGCGAAAAGCCTCTATCGCAAGCTCGGTTATGTCGATGTCGATTTTGGCCTGCGCGAATATTCCTGGCGCAAGCGTTAAGCACCGCGTCACACGCACTTAATCCTCTGTTCCCCAAGGTTACGCGAACAGTTTCATGCCATCATCTGCCAGATATGAATTGCATCTGTTATCATCGGCAGTATAATGCTTGCCTGCTGTAGCCTTTTAAGGGAATGTCGATGACTGAAGTTCGCTCGCCCTGGCCGCTGATCCTGATGAATTTCGCGATTCTCGTAGGTGGCATGTTGATTGCCGTCTGGATTCGGCTGCGCATTGCCATCGGCATGCCCCTGGGCGAAGACTATCGCGCGCAAAACCCGGAGCTTTACATCATCTTGGCCGTGTCCATCCTGCTGGCCTATGGCTTTACGCTGTTGTTTACACCGCAGTCGCTTATCGGGCGCTTGCTGGCTCCCTGGCGACAGTTCCGCATTCTCATAATGGCACTGCTCCTCTCGACGCTGCTGGTGCTGGTGCTGCTGCCGGATATTTCACAGCTTCAGATCATCTATTATGTCATTGGTGTGATTTTAGTCGGTGGGGTAGTCGTGGTGCTGCCCGCACGGATGCGCGCCACAGCTTACACGCGCAGCACGACGCTCCAGGATATGCGCGAAATCTATGACAAGCGCTTCCTGGTAGCCATCTGGCTGCGTTATACCATTCAGTCACGCTACAATCAGACCATCCTCGGCATTTTGTGGATTGTCCTGCTGCCGCTCTCGATGTCATTTGTGATGGCCTTCGCTTTTACCCAGCTTCTGGGCAGGACGCAGAATATTGGCGTGCCATTCGTCGTGTTCCTGCTCTCCGGCCAGATCTTTTTCTCCGTTTTCAGCCATGTGGTAATGAATAGCAAGAGCGCTATTCTTGGTACGATTGGCATTATCAAGCAGGTCTATTTCCCGCGCGAGGTGATTATCATCCTCATTGCGGGTGAGGCCCTGGTCGATTTCACTTTCACCTTCGTCGCGTTCATTGTGATTTCACTGTTTTTCGGCGTCTGGCCCAATATTTACTACATTCTGCTGCCCATCCCTCTCCTGCTGATGCTCTGTCTCTCGTTGGGTGTGGGTTTTATCGTAAGCTGGCTGAGTATGATTATCCGGGATATGCAGCAGTTAATCGGTGTGCTCATGCAGCTCCTGTTCTATGTAACCGTGCTCTTTTCATCGCAGTCAGTCGACCCGCGCTATGAGTTCCTGATGTCGGTCAATCCAGTGTCAGCATTGGTCGAAGCTTTCCGCGATATTACCCTCTACGGTCGCGTGCCGGACCCCGTGCGCCTCTATCTGCCGACCGTCATCTCCTTGGTGGTGCTGTACTTTGGCTATGTTCTGTTTAAAGTCAACGAAGATCGTTTTGTGGATTATTCATAATGCCGGAACCCGCTATCGAAGTTCATAACGTATCGAAAGTCTTTCGGAAGCATCTCAAGCAGATCAGCTTGCGCCAGGAAGCACGTTCGCTTATCGGTGGCCTGCTGCGCCCGAACAGTGACTCGCGCCAGGAAGAGCCCTTTTATGCCCTGCGTGATGTCAGTTTCACCGTCCAGAGGGGCGAGGCGGTGGCGCTGGTGGGGCGCAATGGTTCTGGCAAGACGACCCTCATCCGGCTGATGACCCGCATCATGCGTCCGACCGCTGGATTGATCACTGTTCGCGGGCGTTACAGTGCCTTGATCGGCCTGGGCGCAGGCTTCCTGCCGACCATGACCGGGCGTGAGAACATCTACCTCAACGCGGCCATCCACGGCGTTCCTCCCCAACAGACCGATACGCTGCTGGAGAAAATCATCGCGTTTGCCGACATTGGCGATTTTATCGACATACCGGTCAAGGATTATTCCAGCGGTATGGGGGCGCGCCTGGGCTTCAGCGTGGCCATTCACATCCTGCCGGAAACCATCTTCCTCGATGAAGTGCTGGCAGTGGGTGACGCGGCCTTCCAGGCAAAATGCCTTGAGCGCATTCTTGAGATGAAGAACTCCGGCAAGACCATTATTTTTGTCTCGCATTCGGCTGGCGCGGTGACGATGCTGTGTGAGCGTGCCATCTGGCTGGATAAAGGTCGCGTAGAGATGGACAGTGACTCAGAAACGGTCATCGAAGCCTACAGTGAACGCTATGGGGGACGCCAGGCCTTCGATCAATAAAGCAGCAGCCAGATCGGGTTATTCACAATCGCGGTCGTATGCTGCACCAGCGGCTGCGGCTGTCCCCGTTCAACATCCGTTAAGTAAAGCTCGTTATTTCCACCCACAAACACCAGATGCTGACTGTCCGGCAGCCACACCGGGTCACGGTAGCTGCCCACGAAATCCACCAGCGGTCGACGGCTGCCAGTCGTCAGATCGAGCAGCGTGATGATCTGCTGTGGATGGCGGGTGTTATAGGCCAGATAACGTCCATCTGGCGACCATACAGGGTTGCTATGATTGCCTGGTTGATCGGCGGTCAGGTCACGCAGCTGATTCGTCGCGACATCGACCGCGAAGATGTGACTGCGTCGACCGCTGCGGCGCGAAGTAAACGCGAGCGTGCGGGCATCCGGCGACCACACCGGAATCCCGGCGTCTGCCGGGTCATCACTGGCGACCATCAGGGTCGCGCTGTTGAAATCGTAGAGTTGAATCTGGCGTGACCTGTCGTTGGAGATGAAGGCCAGCGTGCGGCTGTCCGGCGACCACACCGGGCTGCTGTGACTGCCGGGCAGTGCCGCCGTGAGATTGCGCGTCTCGCCCCTGGCGAAATCCACAATCATGACATCCGTGCGCTTTTTGGTGCGGGCAGTGAACGCCAGGCTGTGCCCATCCGGCGACCAGGCCGGGTCGGTATCCTCGTCGCTCTCGCTGGGAAGACGCTCCAGCGATTGGCTCACCCAGTCCAGCACGTAGATTGCGCTGGAACCTCGGCGGCTGGAGCGGAACGCCAACCGCTGCCCCTGGGGCGACCAGCTTGGAGTCCAGTCCTCGCGCGGGTAGTGGGTGAGATTCTGCGTCAGGCGGTGCGTCACATCCAGCAGGTAAATATCCCAGTCTGTGACATAAGCCACCAACCCGCTGCCATCCAGCACAGCTGGCACCGCCCGCGCGGCGGCGATAAATAAAACGCTGCTCCCCACCAGCAGCGCACACAGACGCCATAAAAGAGTCATCAACAAGCCCGATTTTCTTTTTATACTGGTCGGATGTGGAAAAGGTTTTAAATGCGGCCTGTTCGCCAGTATACTGGTAGCCACTATTCGATGATGGGTTCCGAGAAGGGTTATCACACATGGCGGTCACGTTTTCAGCAGCTTCCGAACTGGATTTTGACGATCTGGTCGAGGTATTCAACACGGGCTACGCAGGCTATACCGTGCCGGTACGCCTTGAGGCGGACTTGATGCACAATCATATCAACCAGAATGATATTGACCTGGAAGCCTCCAAAGTCGCCTGGGTGGAAGGCCAGTTGGTCGGCGTGGGACTGCTGGCAAGGCGTGATACCCGTGGCTGGATCGGCGGGTTGGGCGTGGCGAGCGAACACCGCCGCCAGGGGATTGGCCGCCAGTTGATGCAGGCGCTGCTGCATACCGCCCGCGAACTGGGACTCACACAGGTCCAGCTTGAAGTGATTGACGATAATGAAGCGGCGGTCAATCTCTACCGCGACCTGGGCTTTGAGATCGTGCGGCGGCTGCACATCCTGCAATGCGTCCAACTGCCGCAGGTTGATGTGACCGTGCCGGTGGAAATGACCACGGTGGATAAAGCGCTGGAATATTATGATGTACTGCACGAGGTCCCCAACCCCTGGCAGCGCCAGCGGCCTGCCCTGGAAACACTGGCCCCGCATCTCAAAGCGTGGCTGGCCGGAGAAGCGGGGCATCCCGATGCCTATGCGATCGGACGCAGCGCCGGGCGCGGTATCAGCCTGATGGATGTGGGGATGCGTGAGGGTGAAGGGGCGAGCCTGCGTGCGCTGCTGGCC
>JAIOHN010000842.1 GCA_019912985.1 Anaerolineae bacterium
CCTTAAGTTGCTGAACCATATCAACTGTTGTCGGTTGCGCCATTTCGGTCAAGGCGGATGCGAGGGCAACGCTGGTTGAAGTAGCGTCAAGATCGACTGTGGGCGTTGCAGTGACTTGTTCGGCAATCGTGGTTAGCGTCATGGCAAGCAGCGCATCAATGTCAATCGTTGGCTCTGGTGTGTTGGTGGGCAGCGGCGTGTTCGTTGGCAATGGGGTATTGGCGGGTAATGGCGTGCTGTCTGTCGGTGGAGTCGATGTTGATGGCAGATCAGCAAGTACCGCAAGCGTGGGTAATGCTTCCTGGTCGTTATCCGCTTGGGGTGAACAAGCACATAACATGACCATCAGCCCCAAAAGTAATTTTTTAAACATCTCTAGGTCCCTGAATTTGATGTACTGCTAATAAAATTATAACACTGAATATTTGTATCAATATTTAATGGGGCAAGGAGTGTAATTGGACTCATTGTGCCGCTTTGTATCCAGACATGAAGCTGAAAGTTCTGGCGAACTGCACCGCTGACCGTCGCCTGTCCAGTGGGCAAGCGTCAGTTGGACGTCCATTCAACGGACCGGCATCTGCAATATGGTAGAAGCATAAGGTTTATCTGAATTCAGGAGATCATTCCATGCTTCGCCTCATTTTGCTGGCCGTGTTACTGGCTGGCTGCACCCTGGGCAGCAACACCACACCGCAGCCCGAACGGACTCAGGCGGTGGATGTGACTGAAGAAGTCACCGAAGAAGCAACCCAAGACCTCACCAAAATCGCGCAGGTGGCGACTGGCACCCCGACTGCCACCAAAACCCCAACCCCAACGCCTACCCGCACGCCGACGCCGACCGCCACCCGCGTGGTGATAAACTGCATCCCGCGTCAGGGCTGGCTGGTGTACACCGTGCAGGCTGGTGATACCCTGTCGTCGATTGCGCGCCGGGTGGGCAGCACCAGTGCTGAACTGAGCGCCGCCAACTGCCTGAGCAATCCCAACGCCATCACCACCAATCAGCTGTTGCGCGTGCCTCGGCTGCCACCCGTGACCACCAATCGCACCATCGGGCAGGTCACCGTCAGCCCGGTGGCCTACATTACCGGCAGTGTTTATGTGGTGCGGCCCAATCAGGTGTTAAACCTGCGTTGGCCGGAAGCGCCCACCCAACCGGGACGCATCGAGTTTACGTATGTCGGGCCGCAGGGTCAGAATGTGTTGATCGGCACCGATGACTACACGCCTGACGGCGCGCAGCTCAACTGGGCGCTTTCGCCTGACCAGAGCGTGCAAATCCGCGCCACGGCCCGCCTGAATGATGGCTCAATCTGGCAGACCGCCAACGCGATCACTGTGCTGGCGCAGGCTGGCGACCGTGTTCAGGGGAATATCAGCATCGTGCCGGATCCACTCTTCGAGAGTGGTTATGATGTGCTCAACAGCGGCCAATCCTATCACCTCACCTGGAACCAGGCCCCCATCACCGAAACCAGCCAGGTCGAGTTCACGCTCATTTCTGGCGACCAGCTGCTTTCGCTGGGGATCGACAGCAATCTTAGCGATGGCGCGTCCATCAACTGGACAGTGCCGGAGCAGAGCTGGCAGGGACAGCTTGTCGCCAGCGCTCGTGTATTCGGCCAATCCGGCAGCACCGTGCGTTCGCAGCCGCGCAATATCATCACGCGGGTGAATGGTCCCGCCAACCGGGGACAGGTCAGCATTTCGCCGGTTTTGCGCACAGAGGGCGGCTGGCTGGTGCTTTCCACTGGCGCGACGGTCACACTCTCCTGGCCGGAAGTGGATGAAAGCCTGCCTGGACGGGTGGAGTTCTACATCACACCAACCGGCACTGGCACCGCCGATGCCCGCACCCTGCTTGGGACGGATACCACCACCAGCGACGGCGCATCCATCCAGTGGACCGTGCCGGATAGCATCGGCGGGCATGTCAGCGCACGCGTCTTTCTGGAGAATGGTACCTCCTACGAAACCGCCAGCGATGTTCAGATTTACAGCGAGGTCGAGCAGCAGGGGCCGGTGGGGGAGGTGACGATTGCGCCCAACACTGGCTTTGATGGCACGACCTATACGCTGGAACGCAACGCGATCGTCACCGTGACCTGGCCGGAAGCACCGGCTGATGCGCAGCGCGTCGAGTTCTACTATCACGTTGAGATTCCCGGCCTGGAACAGACCGTGTTGATCGACACCGATAGCAATCCTGGCGATGGCGCGCAGGCCAGCTGGCACATCCCCGGCGGCGTGCAGGGCCGCGTCGAAGCACGGGCGTTCCTGAGCAGCGGCCAGACCGTCATCAGTGGTGATGTCCGCGTCTATGCCGAGATCATCTGAGGGCTGTTCGCGTGAACGCCTCCCGTCCAACTGCTTGACAGGGGGATGCGGAGGCGGTAAGCTCTCGCGCGACAATTAAACCCTAAAGTGAGGGTGCGTCATTGCCCGGATGCATGGCGCACAATGGGGGAAGCCCGGTGACACCAGTACCTGCCACTCAGGTGCAGATGAAGTCCGGCACTGTCCCGCAACGGTAACGTGGCCCCGCCGCGAAGTCCGAATACCCGCCTTTGCTTTAGCTCGTCACAGTACCTTCGTGGAAAAAGGGAAGCGAGCGCGGCATGAAATGGTATCGTTTTCGACCTTCAAACCCCGCCTCCCGGTGGGGTTTTTTCATCCCCTCCTCCCGCATTCCGCGCCATCGTTTATTGAGGAGGAGCAATGAAATCTCTACGTGTGCTGCTGGTGCTGCTGTTTGTACTGGTGCTGTCGGGCGTGATGGTCACGGCGCAGGAAGCGGCGACTGCCTGTGTCGAAAACTATGATGCCGATGTCGATTATTTCCCGGATAAAGTCGAAGCGGAGTATTCCACAGGCTGGATAGTGGAATATTTCAATAACTACAAACTGGTGACCATGCTCACGCCCTGGCCGGGGTCTGCGCCGGAGGATGCCATCCAGTATGTGTTGGTGGAGTGTGGCACGCCTGTACCGGAGGGGTATGACAATGCGCAGGTGATCGAAATCCCGGCGGGTGATGTGATCGCGCTCTCGACCACCTATCTGCCGCATTTGCAAAGCCTGGGCCTGCTCGATCATCTGGTGGGAATGGATAGCTTCCTTTACACCACCACGCCCGAAGTGATTGAGAAGATCGATGCTGGCGAACTGGCCGAAGTGGGCAACGACAGCACCATCAATGTCGAGGTTGTGCTGGCGGCAGAACCGGGGCTGGTGCTGGCCTATGGCAATGGTGACCCGAACACCGATGCTGCGCCGATTCTACGCGAAGCGGGTGTGCCGGTGGTGGTGGCGACCGATTACATCGAGGTCAGCCCCCTGGGACGCGCCGAGTGGATCAAGTTCGTCTCCCTGTTCTACAATGCTGAAGCCACCGCCAACGAGGTCTTTGACTCGCGCGTAGCCGATTATCAGGCGCTGGTTGAGATGACGAGTGCCATCCCTGAGGAAGAGCGGCCGCTGGTGCTGTGGAACAGCTACACCAGCTTTGGTGATGCCTGGTACATCCCTGGCAGCGAGAGCTACGCCGCGCAGATCGTGCGCGACGCGGGGGCGAAGCTGGTCCTGGCGGATGATCCGCAGGTGCAGGGGAAGAGCAGTGCCGTGCCGTTCGCTTTTGAGGCGGTTTATGAGGCCGGTGTCGATGCTGATTACTGGGTGCCAATCGCTTTCGGGGTGCAGACGCTGGATGACTTGCTGGCGCAGGACGAGCGCTATGCTGATTTCGCTCCCGCGCAGAACGGCACCGTCTACGAGATCACCAAACGCATGAACGCCAACGGCGGCAACGACTACTTTGAGAGCGGTGTCGCCAACCCGCAGATCGTGCTGGCCGATCTGGTGCGCATCTTCCACCCGGATCTGCTGCTGGACTACGAGCCGTACTACTTCGAGGCGCTTGAACCCGCCGAATAGCGCAAATCACACGGGCGAGCCAATCACGGTTCGCCTTTTTTTTACGGTTTTATCTCTGCCTGTTGGACTGCTGCTCGCGCCTGCCGCAGCATCGGAATCGCGGCGATGACGCACAGAATGGCGACGCCGAACATGATCGCGCCGGTCCAGTAGGGCGAACCCGCCCCGATGGAGACATAGGTAAAGCTTCCCCACAGCGGCCCCAGCACGCGCGCCATCGCCTGGACAGACATATTGCCGCCCTGCACCTGCCCCTGCTGGCGCGGACCAACCGTCTGCGAGATCAAGCCGGTGAGCGAGGGCGTCAGCAGACCGTTGCCGAAGGCGAATACCGCCGACGAAACCAGAATCAGCGGCCCGGATGGTATCGCTGGAATCAGTGCGATCATCAGGAATCCCACCGCCATCAGCGCCATCCCCACAATCGTCAGTTGTATTTCGCCTGTTTTGCGCAGCAGCACGCGAATCAACCCGCCCTGGACGATCACGCCGACCACACCGACCACCGTAAAAATCCCGGCCACATCCTGTGCCTGCCAGTTGAGATAATCCTTGGATAGCACCGAGAGATTAGATTGCAGCGCGGCGAAGGGCAGCATGGCGAAGAAAAAGGCGATCATCAGCCAGCGCAGCTGCGGCAGCTTGAATATGTTCCACAACTGCGTAAACGGGTTCAACTGCGTCACGCCGATGCGGTCGATACGGTCTTCGGCGGGTAGGCTTTCCGGCATCACAAAGTAGCCCCAGATCACGTTGAGGAAGGTCACGAGCGCCGCAAAAAAGACTGGCGCGGTAGGCCCACCGAAACCGGACAGGATGCCACCCAAGGCTGGCCCGGCCACAAAGCCAAATCCTGCCACCGCACCCATCAGCCCGAAATACCGTGTGCGGTCTTCCGGCTCGGTGATGTCTGCGATGAAGGCGGTAATCACACCCAGGTTGCCGCCGGTCGCCCCGTCGATGATGCGCCCCAGGAACAGCACCCACAACGCCCCGCCGATCCCCAGCAGCAAATAGCCGACTGCCGAACCCATCAAACAGATCAGCAGGACCGGGCGGCGGCCAAAGCGATCACTCAGCGCACCGAGGCCGGGCAGGGCCAGAAACTGGAAGAACGAGTAGGCGGTAAAGAGCAGGCCGTTGGCGATTGCCAGATCAGCCGGTGAAGTAGTGTACTGGCCGACCAGAAAGGGCGATACCGGCGCGATCAGGCCGACTCCTGCCAGGTTGAGGAAGGCCGTTGCCAGGATAAATAACAGGGCGTGCCGGTTGGAGCGAGGAGCAGTGTCTTGCATCGTGCAGCTCTCCTTAGAGCCTGAGCGAATGGATAAGGATCCTCTGCCAGTGTGTCACGCGAGCGCGGAAGGAAGGGTATGGAAACCTTTCGTGATGGTGGAGGTGGCGACCATGATAAAACCGCTGCGGGATCGCTGTCAACCACGGGCTACAGACAAGAAAAAAGGCATATCACATGATATGCCTTGATGGACGGCTTGAAAACGGTTTAGCTCAGTGAGCGTCGGCGACTTGCAGCAGCGCTTCCCGGTTGCTGGCGAGAAATTCCGCCACACTGGTTGGCTTGCTGCCGGTAAGTTCCTCAAAGGCGTTGGAGACATCTCCCAGCAGCCCCTGGGCGATCCCCGTATCAAACGTGGCAAGCCCTTCCGCCAGCGGGCGTGGCAGACCTGCGTTGACCATGTTGTCCACCAGCACATCCACCTCTAGCGGGATATAAGTCACTTCCTGGCCGGAGATTTCAGACGCGATTTTTGCCAGGTCTGCCTGTGAAACCGCCTCCGGCCCGGTGATGTCCAGCGCGCGTTGTCCCATAAACGAGTCTGCCAGCGCTGCCGCTGCTGCACGAGCGCAGTCCTCGCGCGTGACATAAGCTGCTTTGCCATCGCCAGCGGCACTGAACAGTTTGCCCATTTGAATCGCCTGACCAAGTGAGCCGAGCAGCATGTCGGCGTAGATGTTGTTGCGCAGCATCGTCCAGCCCATGCCGCTGGCTTTCATGGCGGCTTCCGTTTCGCGGTGGTCATGTGCCACAACAATCGGTGATTCCGGCCCGGGATTCATGATGGAAGTGTAGACGACATGCTTGACGCCCGCTTTTTCAGCAGCTTTGACGGCGTTCGTATGCTGCTGAATGCGCTTGCCGGGGATGCCCAACACATCGGTGCTGATGAGCAGAAGTTTATCCACACCTGTGAAAGCGGGGACCAGTGACTCCGGATCATCAAAGTCAGCCTGGCGCACGATCACACCGCGCTGGCTGAAATCACTCAGTTTTTCTGGTGTCCGGGTCGTGGCGACGATCGTTCCAGCCTGGGCTTCAAGCAGTAATTCCACCACACGGCGGCCCAAATGGCCGGATGCACCGGTTACAAGCAGGGTAGGTTGCTGTTCGGACATAAATTGTACTCCTCGAATTTCAGTATATCTCCAATAGTTACTATAAGTGACTTACTGTAAAATAGTAAGTAGGCACTTTGAGGTAAGGAGGTTACTGCATGGAAACCCTTAAGCCATTGGCAGATATGTACGCGGCGGCCTGTCCAACCCGGCAAATCCTTGACCGCATTGGCGACAAATGGACGGCGCTGGTGATCGGCCTGCTGGAAGATGAGCCGAAGCGCTTCTCCGAGCTTCAGCGCAGCATCGGCGGCATCTCGCAGAAGATGCTTACGCAGACCCTGCGCAACCTGGAACGGGATGGTCTGGTTAACCGGAAGGTCTATCCTGAAGTGCCGCCGCGCGTCGAGTACACCCTGACGCCATTGGGGGAAACACTGTGTACGCCGCTTACGGCCATCCGCGCCTGGGCCGAAACGCATATCGACGAAGTGGTTGATGCCCAAACGCGCTATGACGGTCGTGATTGACGCGGCGGCAGCTGAGTCAAAAAGAGGCATATCCAATGATATGCCCCGTAGAACTGGGTTACTGCTGGGTAAAGGTGATCGACTGCACCAGCGCATCCGCCAGCGCCAGATCAGGGGTGAAAGCCGAGCTTTCCGCTGTGTTCAGCGTTTCGATGCTTTCGGTCAGGTACTGCGGCCACTGCTCCTGAAATTCCACCGGGTCCACCACTGGGTTTTCGGGAAAGAGTGCCGTGTTGAGGGTGAAAGTCACCGCCAGATAATACTGCCCGTCGCTGCTGATGCCCTGGAAGGTGTAGAGAAAGCTCTGGCTGTTGAACGGCTCCTGCGCTGCGCGGAAGGCGGTCACATAACTAATGCCCTGGAGCATCTCTGTCTCGATATACTGTGCCCGTGCGGTGATGTCCTGACTGTGGGGCAGCACCGGCACGTAAGGCAGGGTGCCGACCGAAGGATCGTTAATGCCCGGTTCGTAGGCTGCCAGGTCAGGTCTCTCTGCCAGCAGGGTTTGAAGCTGCTCGACCTGCGCCCACAGAAAATCGTACTGCGCCAGTTCATCCATGCGGTAAATGCGCACACCACCAGTATCAAACAGGCTGTCAGTTGGCTCGCCCAGGTTGTAGAACGTGAACTGCGTTTTGGCCGCATCCGAGAAGCCCGGGCCAGCCGATTCGACCGGATCACCGGGGATTTCCGCGATGTTGACATTGTTCCCTAATCCAGCGTCATAACCGAAGCTGATGTCATCGAACGTCACCCCATGATCCTGCGCCAGCGCCGGGATCGCGGCCATTGCCAGCAGCCCCAGTGTGAAAATTGTCTTACGCCACATCGTCTTATCTCCTCACTCCTTGATAAACAGCATCATAGGCTGAATTTACCTGACGCACTCAACGCGAAGCTGACGCGAGACTCACGCGAGGCGGGCGCGAAATCTGCTTCCCGTATAAATGGACCTATGTCTGCTGCCGGGGCCGATTACAATCAACTACATCGTCAAAAAACTTCTTGAGGAGAGAATAATGCGTGTAGCTTTAGGACAATTTAACGAGATGACGCATGAGCGTCTGACCTTTGCGCAGCAGATCGGCGTGTCTGGCGTGCAGATGAATACCCCGCTGCTCCCGGCGGAAAATGGCTACTGGGAATATGAAGACCTGGCGCGGGTCGTGGAGCGCACAGAAAGCTATGGTCTGAAGCTGGAAGCACTGGAGAATGTGCCAGTCTGGTTTTACGAGAAGGCCATGCTCGGACTGCCAGGGCGCGATGAGCAGATTGAGAATTACCAGCGCACCATCCGCAATATGGGCAAAGCTGGCATTCCGCTGCTCGGCTATCACTGGATGCCCAATGGTGTCTGGCGCACCCCGATGGCGCGCGGGCGCGGCGGCGTGACCGTCACCGCTTACGATGGTGCGCTCATTGATCAGCCGTTGGTCGCCGGGCGGCAGGTCGTCCCCGGCTTTGAAGGCCGCACGATGAGTGCCGATGAGCTGTGGGAGAACTACCGCTATTTCACCAGCGCCGTGCTGCCGGTGGCGGAAGAAGCTGGTGTGCGGCTGGCGCTGCATCCCGATGACCCGCCCGTGCCGGAACTGGGCGGCATTGCCCGGCTGTTCTATCACTTCGAGGGCTTCCGCAAAGCGATGGAAGATGTCGCGCCCAGCCCCAACCACGGCCTCGACTTCTGCATGGG
>JAIOHN010000843.1 GCA_019912985.1 Anaerolineae bacterium
ACCCGGCACCATCCCGAACCCGGTCGTTAAGCTCACGAGCGCGGATGGTACTGCACTGGAGACGGTGTGGGAGAGTACGCCGCTGCCAACGCTTTTCTTCCTCCTTCCTCTCGTCTTTTCTTTCCTACCCCTCCCCCCTCCTCCCTTCTGATTACACCTCAATTGAAGCGCTCATAGATTTAAGTGCTGACCTCCGCTAAAATAGTGTCCTATGAACAAGCGTAAAAATCCCGACAGCCCAATCTGGATGGTTGTGTTAACGACCTACAACATCCATGAAGCTCATATTATTGCTGGTAAACTGCAAAGCGAAGATATTCCCGCGATGGTTCACCAACAGGCAGGGGCTAATGCAATGGGAATTACGGTGGGCGCAATTGGTGAGATCAACGTTCTGGTACGCGAATCAGACTATGAGACAGCACTTGCTGTAATCGAACCTGAATACCCCGACGAACTCAGCGATAATGTAGACCGTACGATCTTCGGCGACCTGGAAGATGATGATGAATAATACACTGACGGCTGTACCGGGCATACGTGTTGGACATGCGACTGACACTCAGGCCGTAACTGGCTGTACGGTGATTCTTTGTCCACCAGGGACGGTCGGCGGTGTCGATCAACGGGGTGGCGCACCAGGCACCCGCGAAACGGATCTGCTGCGACCTCTGCATCTGGTAGAGCATGTTCACGCGGTTCTCCTTGCGGGTGGTAGTGCTTATGGACTGACGGCAGCCGATGGTGTCATGCGTTTTCTGGAAGAAAATGGTGTTGGTTTTCCGGTGGATCAGTTCGTGGTGCCCATTGTCCCGTCGGCGATCCTCATGGATTTGATGATTGGCAGCGGTAAGATACGGCCTGATGCTGATATGGGATATGCTGCCAGTGCAACCGCTGATGAATCACCTGTCGAGCAGGGCAGCGTGGGGGTTGGTACCGGTTGTACGATCGGTAAACTGGCAGGGCTTCAACAATCCACGAAAAGTGGTGTAGGCAGCGCCAGTGTTGAGCTTGGCAACGGATTAGTGGTGGCGGCGCTGGTTGCGGTCAATGCCCTGGGCGATGTCCTTGATGAAGATGGTCATATCCTTGGTGGACTGCGCCTGGCACCCAACAGCCGTGATTTTGCCGGTACACTTGCCACCATGCGGGTGATGTCTAACCCTATCAAACTGGCGATTACGCCGTCCAATACAGTGATTGGTGTGGTTGCAACCAATGCCCGCCTGACCAAAGACCAGGCCAACAAAGTGGCACAAATGGCTCATGATGGTCTGGCGCGAGCTGTACAACCGGCGCATACCATGTATGATGGTGATACGCTTTTCACGCTGGCTACAGGTGAAATGGAGTCCGATGTGAACCTGATTGGGGCTTTTGCGGCAGAGGTTGTCGCAGAGGCGATCCGGAATGGTGTCCGCACCGCAACTTCGCTAGGTGGGGTAAATGCAATAGAACATTAAGCAGGATTAACAAAATCAGTCTTGGTTCTTAATATATTTTTATTGTTGATTTGATATTCTCCTCTCCTATAAGTGAAACTGCTATAGCAAAGGAACGCAATGACGAAGGTAATCATTGTTGAGGATGAGGAAACCTTAGTACGCAATCTAGGGGAAAAATTGAGCGGCGATGGGTTTACCGTCGTGACAGCGATGGATGGTGAGGAAGGTCTGGATAAGATTCGGGTGGAAAACCCGGATTTGATCGTCCTCGATATTATGCTGCCTCGGCTGGATGGCCTGAGCATTTGTCGGATTGTCCGGCATGACCCAGCGACGGCCCATATCCCAATTATTATGTTGACCGCACGCGGCACCGAAGTCGATAAAATTGTGGGGCTGGAAAGTGGCGCGGATGACTACATTGTAAAACCATTCAGCCTGGGCGAATTCCTGGCGCGTGTGCGAGCTGTGCTGCGCCGGGTGAGTAGTGATCGTGCCGTGCCGCAAGATGAGCTGGTTTCGAACAACCTGCGGCTCAGCCTCACTGGACGCCGTTTTTTCAAGGATAGTGACGAGATCAAGCTGAGCAACAAGGAGTTTGATCTTCTGGCCGAATTGATGCGTAATCGAGGTGCAGTACTGTCGCGAGATTTAATTCTCACCAAAGTATGGGGTTACGATTACTTTGTGGATAAGCGTACGGTTGATGTCCATGTACGTTGGCTGCGCGAGAAGATTGAGGATGACCCATCCAACCCACGTCGTATTGTGACGGTAAGGGGTGTGGGTTATCGTTTTGAAGGATAAGGAGGGAGATCATCATGAGTGTGACTGACATCCCTGAGACGATGGAAGCACTTCAGGAACGTATCGAAGTGCTGGAGCGCGAATCAGCTTATAAGCAGGCGCTGCTCCTGACACTATCCAATGCGGCTTACGATGCGTTAATTGTAATGAATGACCAGCATGAGATCATCGCCATCAATAACAGTGCCGAAATACTTTTCGAACGTCAGCGGCCCATCGGACAAACTTTGATTGACCTGACTGGCTCGGAAGAGCTGGATGCGATGGTGACCAGTGCTTTCATGCACCAGGAAGAGGTGTTTGAAGAGCAAATCAGCATTAACCGGCGTATCTATCGAGTGCGCAGCGAGGTGATTCACCGCGACGGCAACCAGTTTATTTCATTGGCGCTTCAGGATATTAGTGATCTGGTGCGCTTGAACCGTGCGCGCCGTGATATGGTCGCAAATATTTCCCATGAACTGCGCAATCCGATCGCCAATATCCGGCTGTTGATTGATGGGTTGTTCCACGAGCAGGAAAAGCCAAAACGCAAGCAGAGTATCAGCGCCTTACGGGCGATCGCTCGTGAAACGGATGCGCTGCTGTGGATGGCCGACGAACTGCTTGACCTGTCGATGATTGAATCCGGACAGGCGATTATGCGCATGGTGCCGGTCCCGGTCCGCGACATTGTCGAAGAATCGATTGAGCGTATCTATGATCAATCCGTCGCCAAAGAACTGGACGTGGTGCATGATGTGCCGAAAAAGCTCATGGTGTTGTGTGACCATGATAAGGTGCGGCGGGTGCTGATCAATCTGCTGCATAACGCGGTCAAGTGGTCGCCTCCAGGCGAAACGATCACGGTTCAGGCGACATCGGACGGTGAAGAGGTGATGATCAGTGTGTTTGACAACGGTCCTGGTGTCCCCGTAGATCAGACGGAACGTATCTTTGAGCGCTTCTATCAGGTGGATGCTTCACGCTCTGGCAGCGATGGCACGGGCCTGGGGCTGGCGATCTGCAAGCACATTGTCGAGGCGCATGGTGGTCGCATCTGGGCGGAAGGTGTTCACGAGAAGCATAAAGGTGGGCGTTTTTATTTCACCCTGCCAGATGCTGGCACAGAGAATATCGATTAAAAATCGCTGATTCTTTTGCGGTTTTTACATGAAGTCTGTTATACTGGTTGTAAGTACAAATGCAACCTTCGGGGCAGGGTGAAATTCCCTACCGGCGGTATGGTGTTAATCACACCAAGCCCGCGACCCGAGTCACCAGCTTTATAGTCTGGTGCGTCACAGCCGCAAGGCTGTGCCGGTGGATCTGGTGAAAGGCCAGGGCCGACGGTTAAAGTCCGGATGGGAGAAGGTGCAAAGGGGAATCGGCGATTTCTTTTAGGAATCGTGCGATTTTTTGGCATGCTGGTCTAGAAACTTGAGACTTGCATGTTGTTTTGCTATATCTGCCCCGTTGTGTGTTGCCTCAGTGACAATGGGGTTTTTCTATGCAGAACACAGTCCTCCAAGACGAAAAAACAATCATTGAAGTTCAACGGCGATGGCGTCCACAAACCGTGTGGTTGCGTCATATCGCGACCCCGCTCGTACTACTGCTGCTGCTGGGCATCTGGCAGATTATCGCCATGCTCCAGATCTATCCGTCATTTATCATTCCCTCACCGCAGTCTGTCGCCGAGAAATTCTACGAAGTACTGCTCGATGGTCGCTTGTGGCTCCATACATCGACCACCCTGTCAGCTGTCGTCAGCGGTCTATTACTGGGTGTGTTGTGTGGGATTGTGCTGGGCTACTTGATTGCTAAGAGCACGGTACTGGAATCGGTGCTTTCGCCGCTGATTATCGGTGTGCAGTCGACGCCAATTGTGGCCTACGCGCCGCTGCTGGTGATCTGGTTTGGCAGTGGACCTACCAGTAAGATCGTGACCAGCACGCTGATTGTGTTCTTCCCCACGCTGATGAATACGGTGGTCGGTGTTCGTACCGTGCCGCAATCGCTGCGCGATTTGATGCGCGTTCACCGTGCAACCCAGTGGCAAATGTTTACAAAGTTGGAAGTGCCGGCAGCAATGCCTGTGCTCTTGAGTGGCCTGAAGATTAGCGCGACACTGGCAGTCATCGGAGCAGTGGTGGGCGAATTTGTCAGTGCGAATGCTGGTCTCGGCTTTTTGATTACCCTCGCTCGCAGCCAATATGATACCGCACTGGTGATTGTCGCCGTGCTCATGCTGGCTTTGATTGCGCGGACCCTGTATGGCCTTGTCTCTTTGTTGGAACGCTATCTGTTACGGTGGCGCACTCACTAATGCCCAAAGG
>JAIOHN010000844.1 GCA_019912985.1 Anaerolineae bacterium
GGCAACGGCTCGCCGCCCGCCGCCGAAGTTGCCATCATTCGAGCCAGCGGTAACGGTGATGTCCCTCGGCCTTGCCGGGTGGCGGCGGGCGGCGAGCCGTTGCCAGCCGGTCGCCTCGCAGAAATAAAACCCGTTGTCGGCGCTGTCGTACCGCACATCGCCCACGCTGCCCGCAGGCGAGGTGCAGGCGGCGGCCAGCCCGTGCGCGAACAGGGCGACGGTGATTCCGGCCACGATCCTGTAGATTCCCTTCCCCATGTTGCCTTGCCCTTCAAGATGGAACGCACCCGTTTGCCGTTTACCGCATCGCCGCCCGCTGTTCAAGCGATAATGCACGGCAAACGGGGAATGTGCGCCTCTGCCGCCGGTCAGGGAAGCCGCCCGCGTGCCTGAAACGGCACGCTGATCGTCCCGATGGCCGAAAATACCCGGTGAAACTGTTCGATCTGTTCGCCCAGGTAGAAGAAGGTATTGCCATGCACCGGACTCGTCAGCGGTTTGCCGTGTGTGTTGATGAAGCGAATGCGTCGGTGCGGCTCGCAGCGGGCGAATGCCCCGGAGAGCGCCTGATACCAGCGTGAGGCGATGGCCGGGCGCACCAGGAGCACCGCCTCCGTCACGAGACCGCTGCGGTACTCGGCCACCGCCTTTTCCGTCCAGCGCCGGATATGCTTTCCGTAAGGCGGGTTGAGCCACACCCGCCCGCGCCAGCGCAGCGACAGCCCATCCTCGGCATAGGTGAAATACTGCCGTGCCCGAATCCATTGCTGCGCGTAGGTGTTGCTGGCCGGGTCGAGGTCGATGCCGCCCATGACTTCCCGCGCCAGGGCGACGTATTCCGGCGGGGTGTACCATTCGTCGGACGCCGAACTGGTGAGCAGATCATAGGACGTGCGGGGCCGCTGCTCCAACCGCTCGACCTGCCGCCGCAGCTTTTTCAGCAACCGGCCATTGTTGACAAGCTGGCAGAAGCGCGGCAGTTCCGCCGCCCCGATATGCCGGGTCTTGCGCCCGTTCTTGAAGGGCACGCGGCTGCGCAGTTGGTGGTAGACATGCCCGCCCTTTGCCGTGCCGCCCGGCCTGTACGCCGCGATCCAGCAGTCGAACAGGTAGCCTTCCTTTTCGAGAGTTTCGATTTTCCGTTTGAGAGCGGAGACGCTGGTTCTGGACATGGATAATTCGCGTGCAACGGGTGAAACCGGGAACGAACGGTCATCGGGCGCAAACATCCGCTGGCCCTGCCGTCTGGCCGTATCCTAGCCCATCACCGGGCCAAAATGCACGCGAATTTTTTCCGGCGTTATTTCAATGGGTTATCAATGAGCAGAGGTTAGCGCGAAAGCTCCCCCTTATCCCAGTTCCAGATGACGTTCGTTGTGTTGACTTCCCTGCCGGTGCGTTCCAGCAGCAGGCAACGCTGGGCAAGCTCCCTCGCCTGTACTTTGGCTTCGTCGGAATACGCCCAGGACGGGCTGTAATGCTCCACCTGATTGCCTTTCCAGTAGACGAAGCCCTCGTGGTCGATGGTCAGGTGCTCGATGCCGTGAAACCAGGGGCGCGTGTACCCCTGCTGAACATTCTCATACAGGGCATGAAACGCTGTTTCGCCTTCCTCACTCAGCCCTTGATTGACCGCCATTTCCAGCAGCTTGAGGTGTTCGGGCGCGAGGTCGTCGCCGTCGTTGGTTTGCCGGAGAATGTCTATCGCCATCTCGTGCAGGGATTGGGTCATGGTCTGCTCTGTGTTCGTTGAGAAGTCCCACCAAAGCCCATTCTTCGGCCCGTGTCAAGCCGGACGCGGAAGGGCTAGGAGCCGGACACAGCACTCCGCACATGATGAACCATCAAGGTTCGTTTGATAAGTGCCCATGTCTTCATGGGGCTACTCCCTACAGC
>JAIOHN010000845.1 GCA_019912985.1 Anaerolineae bacterium
TTGTAATACAGCATGAGTGGCTCCTACATCCTGCCAACCTTCAAGGAGTTGCTGCCACACGTCTGGATCACCTGATCCATAGGGGATGCGTGCTTCCAATCCAAACTGGGCGCGGTTACGCCCAGCATCGTCAAGACAGCGCTCTAACAGGTCAAGGCCAGGGCGGGCTTCTTGAGCACTGGTGTAGAGCGGCATCCAGCCATCACCCAACCGGGCCATGCGGCGGATGGCTGGCTCCGATTGTCCCCCGAACCAGATCGGGATCGGACGCTGTACCGGCAATGGATTGATCCCGGCATCCGGGATGGTGTGCCAGCCACCCTGAAAGTCCACAAGTTCCTGTGTCCAGAGTTGGCGCAACAACAGTACCTGCTCTTCTATCCGCTGACCTCGTGTATGGAAATCAGCATTCAGAGAGATGTATTCAATCTCATTCCAACCAATGCCCAATCCCAGCCGCAGCCTGCCCTTACTCAAGATATCAAGCGTAGTAGCTTGCTTAGCCACCAGCACGGTCTGGCGCTGAGGCAGAAGCAGTATCCAGGTATTGAATGACAAGGTGCTGGTGACTGCTGCCATGAAGCTAAATAGCACCAGTGGCTCATAAAAAGCAGTCTTGTAAGTCACCCAGCCCGTCCAGCCACCAGGTCGATCTGGATTCGGACCAATGACATGATCGTCAGCGCCGATGTGGTTATAGCCCAATCCTTCAACAGTTTGAGCAAAGTCGCGCACCGCGTCAGGATCCGTACCGAACTCGAAATGGGGGAAAATAACACCGATTTTCATTGATCCTCCTCACATTAAATAAGCACAGCTTAATTGCTTGTATCGGTTTCTACCCAGCTTAACTACTATGTTTATCTAGTGGATACCTTATCTCGAAAAATACTGCTCTTTGTTCAAGATTTTACAGACTTTTGTAACCGTTACGGCGCTTACTCCCCTGCTCACTCCGTAGATCGATATCATATAGAAGCGACGGAGATACGGATACGATCCATTCGGTAAATACGCTTGAGCAGTCGGCTAGGTCCTCCTGAAACAGATTTCGCAGCTATCAGCCAAGACGCCACAGCTGCATCCAGCACGATCTACTTGCAGTCTATTATCTGGTGTTAGGCGCTTCCCTGATGGGATTCGAGCGATACAGGATGGTGACGGTCACGGCAAGAAACAGCAGTACAGAAAAAACATTGAGTAACCCACCCTGCTGGCGGGCTGCGAAATTCAGAGTCAGATTTCCATACATGCGGTAAATCAGCGCAATGTGGAGCAAAATCAGATGTCCATACAAAAGCGGTGAATAATTCATCCGTAAACCGCTGAGTGCAGGCAGGATGATGGGCATATGTCCAAAAATCATGGAAAAGACAAAGCCTAACAGATAGGCATGCAAGATTATGGCGTAATCGGGACCCGCATAGACTGCTCCCTTCCAGATAGCGACCAAACCACCAAAGCCTAACCAGACAAAGCCTGCCAGCAAACAGGCGGCAATATAACGCGGCAACCCATTCTGGTGAATCGTTCGCCGGGCAATATCATAACGCAGCAGCCATACAGCCATCAGGACCGCACCAACACCGGACAATCGGATACCTGCATCCAGGTTGAAAATGGTGAGGATGACGCCGATCAAATAGATCGTCACGGTCAAGGCCAGTAATTGCTCATTCGCCTGGTTCAGGCGGCGCACCCGTGAGAGTTCCAACCGCTCACCGACAATCGTCAGGATCAGGAATGCAGCCCAGAGATGAACAACCTGGTAGACGGGTTGACCAGCCAGCCATAAGCTGTTTCCAATCAACCAACACACTGCCCCAGATGCCATGATGATCATGTCGCGAGATAGATGCAGCCGCAGCATAATTCCAAATAACGCAACCAGCCCAAGGCTCCCTGCTGATAGCAGGAGTTTTGCTGGCGTGGCATCATGCAATACCAGTAACGCAATCGCACCAGCAGCATTAATCACAGGGACAAGCAGGCTCCAACGCCAACGCGAAGCCAGCGCTACGGCACGCTCCAGACAAATGAGCGTGCCTAAAAAACCAGAGATCATGAGTGGGCCGTGGATCATGATCCAATCCCGGCTAAGTGGGTCCATCTGCCAGCCAAGCCGTGCCAACCCCGACCCCATGCCACCCAGCAGTGCGATAACGGCAGTAAGTAACAGGAGCGCACGTGGAAAAAGTCGCAATGCGTTCACGAACGGCCTCTTTATTCTGCGCCAAACATCAACAACAACATGATCAATGGTGTTTTGGCATACACGCTATGTTTAAGGCGTGGTGGCATGTGAAGCCAGGCCCCGGCTTTCAATTCGTGCTGGTCTTCTCCCAGCGTGATGTTAGCCTCGCCCTGAACAATCTGGATCACTGCCGCCTGGCTGGAGGTGTGCTCGGAAAGCTCCTGTCCGGCATCAAAACCGAACAGGATTGCTTTCATATGACTATCCTTGTAGAAAGTGCGGCTCACGATGCTTTCCGGCTGGATCGTTTCAACCAAACCGGTCAAATCCTCCACAAGTGTGTAGGTATCATCCATCGCCTAATGCTCCATGGTCGTACGGGTAATACGAACGCGCCACGTTTCCGGGCCTTCTTCCAGATAGACCCATTCAAATTGGTCGGTACGTTCGTGCAGGAACTGATAGTAAAGCGGCTTCGGCGCATGGTCGTTGATGAGCTCAAATGACTCACCTGGTTGGAGGTTGTCGAATGTGCGAAAGATCAGCGGATGCCGATCACGTGGTTGGATAACCCGAACATCAATCTGCGTCATGATTTTCTCCTTTAAGATTTACAAATGCTGTGAAGCAGCATACCCACCCAGGGGCTTGACACGCGGCCAGATTAAGATCACGAATAAGGTAATGGCACTGAGGGTGGATAGACGTCCCGCAAGTGATAGTAGGTTAAGTGCGAACCAGACCCCCAAGGCGGTGAGAGCAACACCACTGTTCAACAAAGCCAGACTCCACCAGCCTAAACGTGTGCTGCCGTAGCGCGGTTCGCTGCTGAAACGTGGGAGAATCCAGAAGGCGATTCCCATTACAAACTGCATTGTCCAGCCAAAGATCATCATTTCGATATGTGGATTCAGCAGTCGCCAGGTCCAGGCATAGATCGGGATGCCTTTGTGATGCAGGATCAGCGCACCAAAGAGAAAGCCAATCCCCATATGGACCAGAGAGGCACGTACCATCCAAACGCTTAGTTTCGGCATGATCAACGCTCCTTGATTCTGCCCCAGGTGTTGAAAATGAACCCCCAGCCTGCGAACAAAAGGCACAAC
>JAIOHN010000846.1 GCA_019912985.1 Anaerolineae bacterium
ATATTTCACGGGTCGCCCCTCCCCCATCTGCTGCGCTGAGTGCATCAGACAGTCACCGGAAAAGCCCGATGCACAGCCAGCTTTTGCACCCATTTCCGCACCGCTTTAGCCAATGTGTAATTTTACGCTCAGATTGTCAGAACTGACGGGCTGAAACTGCAAAATTTCACGGGTTGCGGGAAGCGAGTTTGCTATGCTGGGTGTAGTGGTCAAACCGGAGTATACGAGGATGCACTTTGGAACCGGATAAGGCACAAGACCAACAACTGCATAACGGCACGAACCTGCTGGATGTCTCACGCACCTTGCTCAGGATCGTTGCGCGACTGCCCAAAAACGAGTATAGTGAGGACAAGTCAAACGGACCTATTCGACGACAGGCCGCCGAGCGTGAACTCGACGACCTGCCTGACCCCGCGAGTGAGGAAAGCACATCGCAGGGCTAAGACGCATTGTACATCATGCGCCTTGCTTCTGCGTAGAGATACTCGCGGAAGATGGGCGCTTTTTGTTTATGAATTTGGAAAGGAGAGAACAAATCATGGTCAGAACCCTCAAACACCCTGACACCGCGTCGATTGATCCGTACAAATCGCAACCCCTCCCACTCGGCAAGCCGGTCTCGGTCTACTACCGGCAGTCCTCGGAGGGCCAGATCGGCAACATCTCCACTACTCTACAAACGGTGGATATGGTGGAACACCTCATCGCACAAGGTTGGCAGCGGGAACAGATCCACATGATCGACATGGATGCGGGCATCAGCGGTCAGAAGAAGATCAGCGAGCGTCCGGGGATGTCCCTGCTCTATCGCCAGATCGAGAACGGCAGATCGGGCTGGTGGCCGCTCAGAATGTGGATCGCTTCTTCCGTGACCTCACCCAGATCGAAACCAATATCTTCATTGATGCCTGCCGCCGCAACAATGTGCAGGTACTCACGCCCAGCTTCGTCTATGACTTCGCCCATCCGACGCAGGGTCGCTATCACATGCAGATGTTCCGCGATCAAGCGCAACGCGCCGCCGACTTCATCGCCTATCATGTGCAGGGTCGGCTGGTGAGAAGCCGTCACTGGCGGTCGGAACGCGGACTGTGGGCTGGTCGCAAGATCACACCGGGCTTCATGGTCGATATGCGCGAAACCCTCCCGGATGGCAGCCGCAATCCTGACTGGCGCAAGTATCGGCGCTTTGAGCTGTATGCCGATGTCGTGTTAGCGTACTACGAGCTGTTCCGCGCCAATGAGGGCAACCTGAGAAAGACGTGGAAACAGATTGAGGCGGAAGGACCCTACTTCCCGGATCTCACTGACGACATGGTTCCAGCGGGCTTCAAGACCACCGACCACCTGGAGCGGCGTTCACGCATCACGGGAATGCTCACCCCTTCCCAGTCTGGCTTCCAGCACCTGCTCGTCAATGTGGCCTACATCGGGCACTGGATTCACAAGCAGGTGATCGTGGAATGGCACAACCACGAAGCGATCATCCCCAATGACCTGTTCATGTATGCCTACAATCGCATCTCGCAGACCGATTTCTACGGCGAACCAAACCCGCACCACGTCCCCTATCGCCCGTGGATCCGGCACAACAAAGCCGATCGACCTGAAGCACCGCCGACCTACGCCAATCTGCTGTACACCGATGATCTGGAACATGATTCGCATCACCGGCTGGCGACGGTCTGGGGCAGTACAGCGCAGAAGTATCAATACCAGCTGTATGATTACAGTCGCGCTCAGTCAAATGTCTGGAATATCCGCGCCTTCATCGTCGATGACATCGTGGACAGGATGCTGCTGGAACGGTTGAAAGCGACGACGATTGATGAGGACGTGTGGCAGACCGCGCTCACCAGTATCGATTATGGCGATCATGCCGAAGTGCGACGACTGGAAGCAGCCATCAAGCAGGCGGAAGTCTCAAAGGACAATATTATCGCCAGCCTGACCACCCTCTCGCACCCGGCGATTGTGGAACAGGTGGAAGCGCGTTACAGGGTGCTGGAGCGGGATATCGAGGTGTATCAAGCCGAGCTTTTGCGTTTAAAGTCGGGCGAGCAGAAGCGGATGAACCTGGCGCAGGCCAAGCCGGTGCTGGAGACAGTCATCGCCCGCTGGGAAGAGGTGCCTCGTCAAGAGCGGCGCAGCTTGTTTGAAGCATTTGCCACCCACATCAGCATCTCGAAGATCACGCGCCACACCAAGACCGTCACTGTCCACTGGCGGGATGGTTCGACCTCAACCGAAAGCACAACTCACCGCAGTATAGGCTACTTCTGGGATGACGAGGACATCGCGCGTTTACGCGAAATGTTCACTCACAACGCCGATCAGGTCGATATCCTGCGAGCGTTCCCGGACTACAAGTGGCGCGCGCTGACACAGCGGATGCGTTATCACTTTGGCAAAGGCTGGTGGAAGTCCTATACAGGCGACAAGAAGTATCCCCGCAATACCGCTTGGGCCGATACCGAGGAGGCTCAGGCTGAACCTAGAGATGAAGTGCAACAACTCATGTCGAGTGAGGACTGGTCTGATCGATACAGATGAGCTTTTTTCTGCGGGTACGGAAGGTCTTGGCCGCTTCAATCAGGAAGTCCAGCAGCGACGGATGCCGCATCAGGCGATAGACCTCATCCACCGCGATGATGCGTGGCTGTTCGTCGATCAGGCTGTCGCGGCGAATAGCAGATAGCACCTGGGTGTAGGCCAGCGCCTGCAAGATCGGGTCGCTCTCCAACTCGTGGAAGCTGAACACACGCGGGCGAATCCAGTCCCGGCCACCGCGTGTCAGGTCAACGTTGGTGATCCCATTCAGG
The DNA here is from genome assembly GCA_019912985.1 of Anaerolineae bacterium. Classification (GTDB taxonomy): domain Bacteria; phylum Chloroflexota; class Anaerolineae; order Aggregatilineales; family Phototrophicaceae; genus JAIOHN01. The sequence goes on from JAIOHN010000846.1 coordinate 2,826, forward strand.
AACTGCGCCCAGGGTCCGCTGCCGGTACACAGACCGGCGATCTCATCGGCCAGGTCACGGGCGATGTGGCGCGTGGCGTCCTTCTCGCCCAAGCCCGACAGCACATCACAGACCACATCTCAGGTCGGCGTGACTTCCGGCGTCACCTGATCCAACTGTGTAAAGCCCTTGTAGAGCGTCTCCAGTGCCTCGCCCAGCAGACCGCGTTCCAGGTTCTGCCGCTGCCCGCCGGAGAGTGGACGACCCAATACCGTCTCGTAGATGCGCGTGGTGTGGGACACCTGCTCGATCAGCGTCGGGAACATCACGTCCTGCGGGTTGAGTTTGGTCGCCTTCGCGCTCATCACGTACCACGGTAGCCCGAAGGCTTCGGCGATGTGCTTGCCATGCCCCATCGGTTCCAGCAGGTCAAAGGGCACACCGTTCTCGGCGAACTCCCGTGTCAGGTAGCAGTTGTTGGCAAAAGTCTTGCCGAACCCACTCGTGCCCACCCAGATTTCGTGGGTGGCACGTTTGTCGCGCCACGAGTCGTGGAAGACCGGATAAGCTGCGCCCACCGCCTCCCCGCGCAGCACACCATCCGTCCCGGACAGCTTGCGGTAACCCAGTGGCGAGAGCATCAGCGCCAGCTCACGGGACACTACCGGCCAGGTGGTATCTGGCAAACCAATATGTTTGGTTCTTTTGGCGGCGAAGAAACCCAGACTACGCGCCAGCAACTCCCCCACCTCATGACGCAGCGAAAACCAGGCCCGTGTCTCGTTGACCACCGTCGCGACCCGCTCACGCAGCGTGTCCAGATCGTCGGCGGCGATGGCGACGCTGACCTGCACCAGATGCAGGGCATCCCCGGCGTTGATCTCACTCAGCGCCTTGCGACAGTCGGCCACCCGCTGCACCGAGCGACTGTCCTCACCACGCATGCCGGAGAGATGCACTTCGTAGGCTTGAATGATGCCCTCCAGCGCGTCGATGGCGCTGTTGCGTTCATACGTTTTCGGAATGTCGATAGACAACGCCAGCGGGAAGTTGAGTCGCAGCAGCGGCGGCAATGGGCGGAAGAAGTTCCACGTCGATGGCGCGAACTCGAAGCTGTTGAGCAGCGCCCACAGCGGGCGACCACCCGGACGCCCCACCGGCGCGAGATGCCAGAACGGGGCATCGCGGATTTCGTACTTGCCCTCAAACAGCGCGGGCCACGCTCCCTCGACCACCAGGGTGTCGAAAGACGATCCCATGCCGCCCGCCAGCGCACGCGGGTTCTGGTCGCTCCAGACCGCCAT
>JAIOHN010000847.1 GCA_019912985.1 Anaerolineae bacterium
CTGCCAGGGCGGTCGGTAAAGATCATGCGGGCGTTGAGCTGGTGATCGCTGTGATAAGTCTCCGGGCTGAAGAACAGCATCCAGCGCGCCCCGGCGGCACGCGTGACCGCCAGGTAGGTTTCGGGATTGGCCTGCACACGCCGAACTGCATCCAGTGTGCGCAGTGGCACGATCAAAAACGGCACACCAGTTGAGACCATTTGCACCGGGAAGCGTGAGTCGAGATCAGCGACCTCAAGGCCAAGTGCCTCCGCGACTGTTTCGGCGGAGACAGTGGAACCGAACTGCGGCGCTTGTGGGCGCATCCACAGCACGTCCGGCAGGCCGTCGCGGTAAGTGAACGTAACCGGGATTTGCCCCGCTTTACAGTTGAGCACGATCTGCTCGAACGAAATGCCCAGGATTTCGCGCTGAATTACGTAGGCTGTCCCCAGGGTGGGATGACCGGCAAAGGGGAGTTCCTCGGCAGGCGTGAAAATGCGCACATCGTAACCGCCATCCCGCTCTTCGTCGGCGCGGATAAAGGTCGTCTCGGAGAAATTCATCTCCTTGGCGATGGTTTGCATCGTCTCGGTAGAGAGATCTGCCGCGCCGCGTATCACGGCCAGTTGATTGCCCGCAAAACGCGTTTCCGCGAACACATCCACGATATAAAAAGGCAGTTGGGTGGTCATCATCTTTCCTTTGTGCCAGCGTGAAGCGCTGCCGCTGCTGGAAATCGGCAGTGCGGAGCAGACAAAACGAGCCGCGTTCGCTCAGCCGGGGTTGGCGGCAAAAGTGAGCGACGGATTCTTGAACGGGATCAACGCCAGGATGACCGCGTGTTCATAATAGCGGGTGCGGTCCAGCACCTCATCAGTGAGGATGCCGACCGAGCCGGTATCATGCTTGGAGTTCGTGCGCTTGAACACCAGATCATCGGCGTCACCTAGTTCTTTACCCTCGCGAATCAGCTCGCTGACTTCCTCCGGCAGGACGAAAGTCGCGGTGCGGCTTTTGCCCACGCGTTCGCGATCACAGACGATGATCCAGGCGAAGCCGCGCAGTTCCCCTTCAGCTTCTTCCAGGCCACCTTCAATCCCGACCCAGTAATCGGCGTCGTTCATGTTCTCAATCGCCTGGTTGGCCCGGTTGAGCGCACCTTGATAGGTTTCGTGATCGGTCAGCGGTTGATCGTTGACGCCGGAATTGACCGTGATGCCGGTAATCCGGAAATGCTCACGCGGGAACATGCGCTCAAAGCCGTTGCGGGCTGCCTGTATTTTGACCGGGTTGGTCGAGGCAACAATGACAGTTTTCATAATTAGAGCACCAGTAACTTGAGCAGGGCGAAAATACCAAAGCCAATCTGCGCGACAATCGCCGCTCGTGTTGAGCCGGAATTGGCGCGAATGGCAAAAATACCGAAGCCCGCCAGCAGCGGTGAAATGACCGAAGGCCATAACCCGCTGACGGGTGGATAGCCGTAAACAAGATAATGGAAAAGGGCGTAAACACCCACGGTCACGATATAACCGCCCCATCCCCCCAGAATGTGCCGTGCTGCCGGGAAAAACACCCCGCTAAAGACCATTTGCTCAGCAATGGGCTGCAATCCCAGCATGAACAGCGCCGCGATCAACCAGCTGATGATGCCCGGGTCTTCAACCACCAGCCCCAAAAGCTCCGGGGTGGGGACGAACACATCGGTTATGATCAACCCGATCAGGTCAATCGTCAGCGCCATTGCCAGTCCCACCAACAGGATAATCAGCAGGCGTGAATTGCCAGCCTCCAGGCGCAGCGCCTCGCGATCACTGCGGCGCGAGATATTGACGTAGATGATCGTCAGCACCGCGCCGATAGACCATGCCAGCAGCAGCGAATAGGGCTGGTTTGGGAACAGCGCCAGGCTGAACAGGGTGCCGATCAGGATAAACGAAACAAAGGCGGCGAAAGCCGTGTTGACCGCCGTGAAAAATCCCCAGGGCGGGGCCGACTCAACCTGCGCGATCTTGCGAGCGAGCGCGTTCACGGATGCCGCTCCAATTGACGGTGCAGCAGCAAAGACGCCAGCACCCGCGCCACATTCCAGGCATCGTCCGACCCGTGATGGTGGATGCCTTCCAGTTCCAGATTCATCATCTCCATTGCCTTTGCCATGCCCACTTCGTAGGGTAAGGCATGTACGATTCCCACCAGGCTTTTGACATTGATATGGCCTGGGCTAAACGGATAAGCGATACCGCGCTTCTCACACTGGCGTTTAAACTGGTTGCGGTCGTAATCGCCATAACTGGCCCACAGGCGCTTTTTGGTCAGATATTCGCGTTCCAGCAGTGCGCAGGCTTTCTCAAATGAGATACCTTTATGCACAACCTGCTTTTGAGTCAGGCTGGTGAGCTGGGTGCAAAACTCGCTCACTTTGGATTTCTCCGGCTTCACCAGAACACTCCGCTTTTCCAGCCGCTCACCCGTGGCGACATCCAGCGGGCAAATGCCGATTTCGATGATCTCGGCTTCCTGACCTTCCGGTGGGGTACCCGACCAGCAGGTGGCTTCAATATCAATGACAATAATTTGATCCAGTTTACGTGCCAAAGTGCTTACGCTCTCAAATAATTTATGGTTTGGGAACAGCGGGATGATAAGTCAATTAGTTTAAGCGAAATGTGTTAAGAATCCTATAAGCATTTGTAGGATAAATCGTAAGTTATGCGTATCTTATCACAACTCGAAAACCTGCTGTACCACCGGCTGACCATATTCCGCGCCGCCGACAATCACATGCAGGTTGGGGAGGAGGTGCGCTTCACCCGCGCCGTGAGTATGACCACAGAGGACGGTCATCCGCTGGTGCGGATGCGCGGTCATCACTTCCAGCAGGAGATCACCGATTGCCTTGCAGGTGAAATGCGGCAGATAGGGGTTATTTGGGCTGGCGACCTGTCCTTGATACAGGCAGACTTCGCGATACGGAACCGGATGTGTCACCACGATGATATGCTCGTAATCGGCCAGTGCCGCCGGCAGCAGTGCCCGCAGGTGATCCGCCGCCGCGTCGCCTAAGGCGTGTAATCGCTCCAAGCGAACGGTGGGATCCAGATCGCGCAGTTCAGCGATTTTTTGATAATCTTCCATCATGACATCGGAGTGTAGGAAGTCGCCCAACCGCCCATCCGACCAGCCATCATGCCCCACCAGCGCCACACCCGGCGCGAGTTGGATCGGTGCGGTGCAGGTATTCAACCAGGTCAGCAGCGCGGATTGTTCGCTCAGATCGCGAATGACCTTGGATACGTCAGCGATGGAGCTGTGATAAAAATCATGGTTGCCCAGGACGAAATAGATCGGGCATTGCAGGCGTTTTTCCAGCCGCTTGAGATAATAGGCGACCGTTGGCCCTTCGCCAATGTCGCCGGAGATGATGACTGCATCCGGCTTTTGGGCGCGAATGCTGCTAAAGAAGCTGTCGAAGCGATGGTTTGGCAGAAAATCCAGATGAATATCGGTCAGCCAGACAAGGCGCATCATTAAAACCTGTTCTTGATGTGTTGGGCAATGTAATGGGCCGTCCCCATAATCGTGATCATCGGGTTCACCCCGGCAGCAGTTGGCAGCGCGCTGCCATCCGCCACGAAAAGGTTCTGGATCTCGTAGGTTTCCCCCTCAGGCGTCAGCGCCCCAATCGCGCTGGTGCCGCCGATGCGGCAGCTTGACATCTGGTGCGCGCTGAACAGGGCGAAGCGGTGCGGCGCAAACGAGGCCGCCTGTATCTGCTGGAGGTAAGGTTCCAGTGCCGCCCCCTGTTCATAAGCTGGCAGTGGATAACATGGGCTGTAGATGCGCTGTGCGCCTGCTACCTGATGCACCTTCACTGCTTCCATCAATCCAGTGCGCAGATGGCGCGCATCATGCAGGCTCAGCCGGTAGTCGATCTTCGGCTGGCCGTCCCGGCCCAGGCGGATGCGCCCGCCATCACGATCCCGCGCCAGAATGATGATGTTACCAAAATGATCGAGCTGCTGCATGTTGCGTTTGTGCTGGCGACCGGAATGCCAGGGGAATGCCTGCGCGGCCAGGCCGGGATGGACCGGCGCGGTTTCCATCCACACGCCATAACCCTGCCCATCGAGATTACTGAACTGCTGTGAGACACGCGTCATCGGTGCGCCGCGCCAGCCAGTGACCGGCTGTTCAAACAGGCTGAAGATCGCCGTAGTTGGGTGGAGATGCAGATTTGCCCCGATATGGGCATTTCCCAGGCCGGAGCGCAGCAGCAGCACGGGCGTGTGCAGCGACCCCGCCGCTACCACCACCACTTTCGCCTGCACGGTCACGGTGAACTGCTCCCCGCTCGCGCCGGTTAGGGTCAGTTCTGCGCCATAAGCCTGCCCGTTGCGATGCAGCACCCGGTTGACATGCGCCTGCACCAGAATCCGCGCGCCGCGTTCGTATGCATCTTGCAGATAAGTCTTGAGCGTACTCTGCTTGGCCCCAAATGCACAGCCGTAATTGCAGAAGCCACAGTCCTGACAGGCGCGTACATTGCGCGGGATTACATCCACCGTATAGCCCAGGGCATGACAACCTTTTTCCAGCAGGGCGTTGAGCGGTGTGGGCGGACTTTCCGCCGTGGTGACACCGCTGCGCTCTAGCACGCAATCCAGGCTGTGCTGGAAATCCGCACCTGTGGCTGCGCTGAAGCCGTAGCGATCACACCACTCGTGTAGCACATGCTCAGGTGGGCGCAGCGAAGCCGTCCAGTTAATCAACGTGCCGCCGCCCAGAGCGCTTCCCGCCAGCAGCGTCACGCCCAGGTCAGTGGTTGCCAGTACGCCCTGGCGCTCGTATAGGTGGCGCGTGCTGTCCATCTCGCGCCCGTGAAAATCGGTTTCGGCGTAATAACCACCCTTTTCCACGACGATCACATCCAGCCCTGCTGCGCTTAATTCCCCGGCGACGACTCCGCCGCCTGCGCCGGAGCCGATAACCAGTGCATCGGTATAGAGGGTGGTTGGCGCGCTCAGTTGCAGCGGTTGGATTGGCGATGAGGTGGCTTGTGAGGCGGTGGGCGGATCATCGTAGCCGAACACATCCCAGGTAGGATGACGCTCGCCTTGCGGCGTGAGCACATAGAACAAGGCCAGCCCCAACTGTTTGACGAATTGAAAGGCTTTGCGTGCCAACAGCAGGCGGCTGTCACGCCAGGCCAGCAGCAGCGCGGTGCGTTCCTCTAAATTGAGCTGTGAGAAGGGTTTTGGTTGGCCGAACAGCCGGTTGACGGTGCCGCTTTCCAGCAGGTGCAGGAACAGGCGTATCTCGCGCTGCTGTTGTTCGTCCGTGACCTGCTCGATCACCGTGTCAAATTCACTTGCCAGATCAAAATCGCTGGCCTGCAACCGGAACAACAGCGGATTTTCGTCGTCGATAGCGGCCAGGGTTGGGATCAGCGTGTCCAGCACCCGCGCCAGGGTGCGTTTTTCATGATCGCTCAGCATGAAATCGCCTCGGTTCGTGTGCAAATGATTATACTGAAAACTGGCGCGCCTCAGGTAAGGGTTTTATAACAAATATTTCTCAATATCACCCAATTGACCTATACCGAACCGACTTCTTGTCTCATGTGATGTAAAAATGACAGTCATAAAATATAATGCACTAAATCTTGTAATTCAGGATGGACTAGTATGCGATTACGACGATTATTGCCGCTATTTGCGGTACTGGCCCTGTTCGCGCTGGTGCCTTTCGCACAGGCGCAGAATCCGGCAATCGAGTGGACACGGTGGGACAACAACATCACCGTGCGCTCGGATCAGAATATTTTAGAAGTCACCGAGATTCAGGAGATTGCAGTTACCAACGACTCAATCGGCTTTGTGACCCGCAGTTGGACCAGCCCGGTCGATATTCAGCAGGTGTTTTGGGTGCCAGATTCCGGTCAGCCTCAGGACCTGGCGTTTGCGCAATCGGATTCGGAAGGTGCTTACACCGTCACCCAATCTGGTGAGGAAACCGCAGCCCGCTTTAATCTCCCCCGGCGTGTCCAGAATGGGGAAAGCTTTGTGCTGCAAATCAATTACACGGCACCGCTGGAGAATGAAGGGATTGTAGACTGGTATGTCATTCCCGAAGATCACCCCTTCCCGGTACTCAGCAGCCAGGTGACGATCAACTTCCCGGATGTCGATGCCCCGGATATTGGCTTGGCGCGTGTGGTTTCCGGCAACGGGAATGCCACTCAGAATGGGAATTCGCTGATGTTCCAATCAACGGGGACGATTCCAGCACAGCAGCCCTTTGAAATCCAATTTCCATTTGGCGCGGGTGTCGGCGCAGCCAATGGATCGGGCAATTCCACACAAAATGAACCGGTAATTCCGCCTGCCCAGGAACCTGAAGCCGCTTCCCCGACAGAACCCATACTCGGCTTTAGCCCGGACCTCACCACGATTTTATGTCTGGTCTGTGTGGTCGGTGTGTTGCTCCTGTTCGGCGGCAGCAGTCTGCTGCGCAGCTTGCTCGGCGGTTTTCTGGGTGGTGGCTTCGGCAGCGGCGGCGTACAGCCGAGGGGCGGTGGATTCTTCCCGCGCACGCCGATCAACCCCCGCCGCTCCAATCCGCCTACCAATAATCCGCCTTCTCAATCACCGTCGCGCGGCTTCCGGCCCAGCAGTCAGCCCCGAAACACGCCACGGGTGAATAAGAAAAAGGGCGGCGGTGGCAGCGCGGGGATTGGTTGATCATGAAGCGACTATTCACCTCAGTGATATTACTGCTGATTTTCTCACTGACGATCACGACGCAGGCGCAGGACAAGCGCCTGCGTTATGCGGAACCGGTTGATGGAATCCTGGCCGCGGGGGCGAGTGAGCGTTACACCTTTGAAGGTGCGCAAGGCGATAAACCGCTGATTATCATGAATGCCAAAGGCGGCGAGATGGACCCGGTGGTGCGGTTGTATAACCCTGAGGGCCAGTTGATCGCCGAGGATGACAACAGCAACGGCAAGCGCAACGCCCGCATTGAGAATGTGGTGCTGGCGGAAAGCGGCGTCTACACGGTCGAAGCCATGAATCAGGCTGGGGGCAGCGGCAACTACTCGCTGATTGTCGATGAAACCAGTCAGGTGATTTTCTATCATGGTGAGGATACGCTGCGGACTGGCATGGAAAATTTTGAGCTAACCAGCCCCTGGCCCTACACCACCATCACCTACAGTGTGCTCAACACCCTGAGTAATTTCAACGCGCAGGATGTTGAATCCGTGATTCATGATGCGTTTCAGGCCTGGGCCAACGAAACGCCGCTGACCTTTCAGGAAGTGTCTGGGCAGCGTGCGGACATCGTCGTGAGCTTTGATCGCATTGACGGCCCGTCGAACGTACTCGGGCAGGCCTGTCCACCTTCCAGTCCGTGCGCGGGCGAAGTGGTGTTCGATGTCGATGAATACTGGATTCTGCGTGAACCGCAGTACTACGACGATATTTCGCTGCTGGGCGTGGCGACTCACGAATTCGGCCATGCGATTGGCCTGCTGCACAGCACCGACACCAGCGCATTGATGTACCCGCAGTACAGCGCGTATAACATTTATCCCAGTACCGATGACATCAACGGCGTCCAGCGGTTGTATGGTGCTGGCAATGGGGCTGTCTATAACCCGACTCCAGCTCCTGGCAGTGGTCAGCCGACCGATCAGGGTCAACTGGCAGTCGAGGGGACGATTACCGATAACCAGTTCATTCAGTTCTGGGATTTCGATGTCGTGGCGGGTGAGAATGTCACCATTCAGATGGAAAGCCTGTCCGGCGGACTCGATCCCTTCCTGGTGATTATCGATACTAATGACTACGTGCTGGCCTTCGATGATGACAGCGCAGGTGATTTCGATGCCGTGATCCGCAACATCAGCTTCCCGCAAACTGGGACGTACACAGTGGCAGCCACACGCTTCAGTATGGCGCAGGGCTACACCACAGGTGATTATCGCCTGAGCATCGCTTATGGTGAAACAGCGGCGGCGACTGTCGCCCCACGCAGCCAGCCCACCAGCGGTCCGGTTGATGGCACCGTGCGCACCAGTACCGTCCCCGAATCAGCGCTTCAGGAATATCCGTCGATCGAGAGTGTACTGAATCGTACCTTCATTGACAGCACCACGCCGCTTTCGCAATCTGCCAGCGGTACCGTGCTTGCCGACCAGAACTATATCTGGCTGCTGCCGTGGTGCGCTCGTGATGAAGCGACCCTGCGTGATAACCTGGAGCAGATGGATTTCATCTTTGAAGCCAATGGCACGCCAGTATCCAACGTCACCCAGGTGATTACGGCGCAGAATGACCTGACCTGCGCGCTCAACTTTGTGTTGTTATCGGACTGGCAGGGCAATCGACTCACCCTCCAATCCACGCTGCGCTTGAACCAGGCCGTGTTTGATGGGTTTTCCGTCTACAGCGCGGGAGATTACACCTACAATTACGACCTGAGCATTCGCTGAGCATGTGCTATGATTGTCCCCACCTGTTATTCGGTGGGGACTTTTCATGGATCGAAACATCCCGATTCGCCTGTTGGTGATCGGCGCGGCGGTACTGCTGGTCACGCCCTGTGCGTTGGTGACACTGGCCGGGCTTTTGCTGCCAGAAGATGCCAGCGGCGAGCAGCTCGCGCTCAGCCTGCTGCCCCTATTGGTGGTGGCGCAGGTCATTTTCCTTTACTGGTACTATCGTCACACTACGCGCCGCTAGCCGCTTCGGTAAACTCATAAGATGCCTGATATTAAAATCCGTCACCAAAACCGTCGCAGCCTCATGATGCGCGCCACGCGCAATGGTGTTGAGGTCTATGTGCCGCTGTGGTTGAAAAAAGACAGCCGCCAGGTGCAGCAGTTTATTGCTGAGGGCATGAAGAAGCTCGAAGGCAAAATCCCGGAGACCCCGCCAGAGCAGACCACGGCTGACGAAATCCGCAGGTTGGTGGATGAATGGGCGCTGAAGATGGGCTTGCAGCCCCGGCGCGTGACACTGCGCACCATGCAGCGCAAATGGGGGTCTTGCTCCAGCCGTGAAAACATCACGCTCAACACCGCGCTGACCTGGGTGCCGCGTCCTCTGGCCGAGTACGTGATCGTGCATGAACTGGTGCATTTGCGTGTATTGAACCACGGGCCAGAGTTCAAAAAACTGATGAGCCACTACCTCCCCGGCTGGAAAGAGCTTGAGCGCGAGCTGAACACCTACCTGATATAACCCTCCCCACCGCGTGGAATGTCCATTATCATTCTGCCCGACTGTGCGACTTTGGAATGGTTTTACCGTCAAAACAACTTTGGAGAATACACACGATGAAGAAATCGTTGCGTGCGCTTTTGTTGAGCGTGCTGCTGTTGGGGGTCCTTCCCCTGTGGTCACAACCCGCTCAGGCGCAGAGCGGCAGGCAGGTTTATGCCTTTTACTTTGGCTGGTGGACTGGCGACTCGTGGAACGATGGCCGCCTGAGTGACCGCCCGCAGGTGCCGTACAGCTCATGGGATGGCGCGGCCATCGCCCGCCAGATCGACCAGGCGCGCAGTGCCGGGATCGATGCTTTTATCATGAGCTGGTTTGGTCCCAAGAACAACAACCTCACCCATCAGAGCTTTAACATCCTGCTCGATCAAGCCTCAGCCCGTGGCTTTAAGGCCGGGGCCGCGCTTGATATGCAGGAGGGCGGCTACAACGCGAGCACAGGCGAGGTCATCGAATCGCTGACTTATCTCATCAGCGACCGGGCGCAGCATCCGGCTTATCTGCGTTTCAACGGCAAGCCGGTGATCTATTTCTGGAATCAGAAGCGCTTCTCGGTAGGGGATTGGCAGTACATCCGCAATCAGGTGGACCCCAACCGCGATACCATCTGGGTAGCGGAAGGCACCGACACCAGCTTTATCCCCACCTTCGATGGTCTTTACCTGTTCAACACCGCCTGGTCGAGCAACCCGGCGGCGACCGCGCAGCAGTATCTGGCGGCGACCCAGGCCGCTGGCGGCTGGTGGTACACGCCCACTGTCCTGCCCGGCTGGGATGAGTCCGCGCTGGCGGGCCGTACCAATCCCACCGACCCGCAGGATCGTGGTGGCGCACAGTTCCTGGTCAATAGTTGGAACGGAGCCATCAGCAGCGGCGCGGGCGTGATTCTTATCGTGAGCTGGAATGAGTATTTCGAGAATTCGCACATTGAGCCGAGTCAGGTTCACGGCACGCTGGCGCTCGATACCCTTCGCTCACTGATCGCCGCCTGGAAAGGCACGACGCCACCGCCTGCACCCGCTGCCCAGCCGGTGCAGAGCTTCCCTGAAGGCACCCCTGTGCTGACTCCCAGTGTGTCGCTGTTGAATGTCCGCAGTGGGCCAGGGACTGAAAACGCGCTGATCGGCTCGATGGAAAGCGGCCAGCAGTTCGCCGTGACCGGTGAGCAGGGTGGCTGGTACAGTGTCGATTACAACGGTCAGACCGGGTGGGTATCCGGGGAGTATGCCATCGTCACTGGCGGCGCGGTCGCCAGCAGTGGCGGCGGTACCAGCAGTGGCAGCAATGCGCTCGGCACGCCAACTGGCGTCCAGGCCACCACTCGTAACATCCTCAATTTCCGCAGCGCGCCGGGGCAGAGTTCAACTATCTACGAATTCATTCCCTTCCAGACGGCACTCGATGTCGTCGGTCGCTCTGCCGATAGCCAGTGGATCAAGGTCAACTTCAACGGGCGCAGCGGCTGGATTGCCGCCGAGTATGCCAATCTCAGCGGCGACCTCAACAGCGCTCCAGTGACCGATTAATTGAAAGTACCCCTGACGGGCATGGCGTTGCTGTGCCCGTCTCAACAACCCCACGTTTCGAGGGTTTTAGCCCTACGCTGTGTACAACTATCATATGATGGTGTGGATAAATAGCTATTGGAGTGCAGTATGCAGCGACGAACGCTTGCCGTATGGCTGGTGTTGATCGGCCTGGCACTTGGATTGATTGGTGACCTCTTTTTTTATCACAAAGCACTTGGCTTATCTTTCCCCCTCTTTATTGGCATCTGCATCCTGGCGGTTCTGGCGGTAGCGAATGCCGCGCAGATTGCCGTGAACCGGCGCAACCTGTGGCCGCTGCTGCCACTGCTGGTGCTGGCGGCGATGCTGGCTGTGCGGGCAGATCCGTTGATTCGGGTTCTGGATGTCGCCGCCGTGCTTTCATTAGGTGCGCTGGGGCTGGGTTTTCTGGCACGTGGCGAACCGTTGGACGAAGCGGGTCTGGGTACGCAGACCGGCGTTGTGATTTCCAATGGCTTCTATGCAGCGTTCGGTGCCATTCCCGAAGCCAGCTATAGCTGGAACTGGCTGCGCGACCGCAGTTGGAAAGGGCGGACAGCGGTCTCTGTTGTGAAAGGACTGGTGCTGGCACTGCCAATCGTGCTGCTGTTTGCGCTGCTGCTTGGCTCGGCAGATGAGGTGTTCGCGGGTTATGTGGAAGATGTCTGGAACATGCTGGCGCTGCGGCCTTCAATTGGCCTCTTTGACCAGGCATTCCTGACTTTGATACTGGCCTGGGTGATTACCGGCTCACTGGCCTATGGCCTGGGCCAACACTCGCTGACCACGGCAAGCGAGTCCTATCTGGTGCAGGGCGACGGCGAAGCCGAGTTGTTGGAAGAATCAGAGCCGCTTGAAGATGCTCCAGTGGTGGAAAAGCGTAAAAAGGGGCTTGGCCTGCAATTGGGCATGGTCGAGTCGTCGATTGTATTGGGGCTGGTCGATCTGCTGTTCGGTGCATTCGTGCTGGTGCAGTTGGCCTACTTCTTCGGCGGCGAGGCGACCATCGAGGCGCGCGGCCTGAGTTACTCGCAGTATGCGCGCAGCGGCTTCTTCGAGCTGGTGACCGTTTCCGTGCTCACGTTAGGGCTGGTGCTCCTGCTTGATCACATCACGCTGCGTGGCAGCCAGCGCGAACATACCATTTTTCGCGTGCTGGCGGTGGTCATCGTCGGTCTGACCTGTGTCATGCTAGTTTCGGCAGCGCAGCGCATGTACCTCTACGAAGAAGCCTTCGGCTTTACGCAGCTTCGGGTTTATACCCATGTGTACATCGTCTGGTTGGGGATTCTGTTCGGGGTGTTTTTGCTGTCACTGTTCCGGCTCAAGCGTCAGGTGTTCGCCTTTGGTGTGCTGCTGGTGACCATCGGCTACCTGCTGACTCTCAACTTCATGGATGTTGATCTCTACATCGCCGAACACAACATCGCCCGTTATGAAGATGGGCGCGCGTTGGATTTGAGTTTTATCGCCACGCTGTCGCTCGACGCACTGCCCGCTATCCTGCCGCTGCATGACTCGCTGGCCGAGCAGCCTGAAGCGC
>JAIOHN010000848.1 GCA_019912985.1 Anaerolineae bacterium
TCCATGCTCTGATTAATCGCATGCGAGGCGCATTTTACCATATTCGCTAAGCTCAAATGGAGGCAATGGCTCGCAAAAGGCGATAAAAACTTGAAGCAGGGTGCCAATATCTTTATTATTTGCATCTGCGATATGCACCAACGGAAGATCACCATGCCCGAAAATGATTGGAAAGCTGAGGCCGCTCAGGTCTCATTGACCCGCTTGCTCCACCGAATCAAGCCGATTATCCCCGACCCGAATGACCGACTGGTTTTTGTCAAACGGCTGGAAACACATTTCCCGCGCATTTTCCACCTGCTTTACGAGCTTTATGGCTGGCAGTACGACTATTTCTATCACCTTGAGCAAATTTTCGAGACCGCTGCCCACCTGTATGCCGCGCGTCCTGCGGATCTGAAAGCGCTGGATATTCAGCGCGAAGCTGAACCGGAGTGGCTGTTGAGTGAAAAAATGATGGGCGGTGTGTGTTACGTCGATCTGTTCGCTGGTGATCTGGAAGGGCTTCGGGCACGCATCCCCTATTTCAAAGAGTTGGGACTCACCTATCTGCATCTTATGCCGCTGTTCCAGGTGCCGGAAGGGAATAGCGATGGCGGTTATGCGGTGAGCGATTTCCGCAGTGTCCGCCCTGACCTGGGAACCATGGAGCAGCTTGCTGACCTCGCGCGTGATTTCCGGCAGGCAGGCATCAGCCTGTGCCTTGATTTTGTGTTCAATCACACGGCGGATACGCATGAATGGGCGCAGCGGGCGCTGGCTGGCGAAGATGCGTATCAGGCCTACTTTCGCCTGTTTAATGATCGCACGATCCCCGACCAGTATGAGGCAAACCTGCGCGAGATTTTCCCAGAGCAGGCACCGGGGAGCTTCACCTACTATCCCGAAATCAAGAAGTGGGTGTGGACGACGTTTCACAATTTCCAGTGGGATTTGAACTATGCCAATCCCGAAGTTTTTCGGGCCATGCTGGAAGAAATGCTGTTCCTTGCCAACCAGGGAGTCGAGGTGCTGCGCCTGGATGCGGTCGCGTTTATCTGGAAACAAATCGGCACCACCTGCGAGAATCTGCCGCAAGCCCACTGGATCATCCAGTGTTACAATGCCTGGGTGCAGGTTGTGGCCCCGGCGATGGTCTTTAAATCCGAAGCCATTGTTCACCCAGATGATGTGGCAAGCTACATCGGCCAGGATGAATGTCCGATTTCATACAATCCCACGATGATGGCGCTCAGCTGGGAAGCACTGGCGACGCGTGAAGTGAAGCTGCTGCGGCACTCGATGAGCAAGCGCTTTGACATCACACCGGGCTGCACCTGGGTGAATTATGTACGTGTGCATGATGACATCGGCTGGAGTTTCGCCGATGAAGATGCTGCCGAGATCAACATCAACGGCTTTGCGCATCGTCAGTTTCTCAACCGCTTCTACACAGGCGATTTTCCTGGCAGCTTCGCGACTGGCCTCCCTTTCAACTTCAATCCCATCACGCTTGATCTGCGCATTTCCGGCACCTGTGCGTCACTGGCCGGGCTGGAACAGGCGCTGGAAGACAACGATCCACGCCTGATTGAGCAGGCCATACGGCGGATTCTACTTCTACACAGCCTCATCCTGAGCGCTGGCGGAATCCCGCTGCTGTACCTGGGCGATGAGATTGCCACCATCAACGATTACCGTTATCGCGACGACCCAATTAAGGGGCATGACAGCCGGTGGGCGCATCGACCAGCCTTCGACTGGGAACGGGCGAAAAAGCGCCACGACCCTACCAGCATTGAAGGCCGGGTATTCCAGGCCTTGCAGCACATGATCAGCGTGCGCCAGAACACCCCGGAGCTGGCCGGGTGTAAAACCCTGTTCTTTGATACGGGCAATCCGCATGTCCTGGGGTATATCCGCAACCATCAACTCATGGTGCTGGCGAACTTCTCGGAGACTGAGCAGGTCATTTCGCGCGATGTATTGGCGGCTTATTGGCCCCATTTAGGCAATTTTAACGAGATTTTAACACATGGACCTGTTGACATTGAACATGGTTTGGCATTAGAATCACTCGGGTATGTGTGGTTAAAAGCACATCCCTAAAAATAATAACTGACCTCAGTTGAAAAACATCTTTGGCTCCTACTCTGTTACGAGTGCGTTTTTGTACCAACTGAGGATAAATAACATGCAACTGTATGACGTGTATATCGCAGCGGAAACCGCGAAAGAACGTCTGGAACACATCAGCTCGAAAGAGAACAACTATCAGCTGAGAACCGTGGCGGAAATCAATCAGTCTCGTTCCGATTTTGTCACTCGAGTCTACAAAATCTGGAACCAACTGAAACCACATCGTTCCCAAAACTAAGCAATCAGATTTGAGATCAGGACAGGGCGCACAACCTGCGCCCTGTTGTAGCGCGCTGGTCGAGCACTTCTACCGATACATCAAAAATACGTTGTGTTATTTGCGTGCATTACCGATGAATCAAAAGGAAGGATCGATCATGTATCTGTCAACAGAAGCAGTGCGTGTCATTCACGAACAACGGGTTGCGGAAGCACAGAAACTTGCTCAGCCGCGCAGCATGCATGCAAAGTCGGAACGTTTCGCCTGGCTGAAACACCTGATGCAGCGCAATCCCGTGGAACGTAGACCGGTTACCCACCGGACACGCCGCG
>JAIOHN010000084.1 GCA_019912985.1 Anaerolineae bacterium
CCACTGCACCGCAAGCAGAATCCGCCCTCGGTCCAGCAAATCTTGCAGGACACGCAGACCGGGTACCAGATCATCAGCAAGTATCCCGGCTACAACGATCTCGAATGCATCCTCTCCGAGATCGACCCCGATGGCTGGGCAGCCGGGGGAGCCTGGGACAACGTCAACCTGAACTTTCGCAACACCGAGTATTATGCCAGCTTCGTCGCGGCGGCCTTCGACAAGGTCTCGGCTTTCGCCCGCCAGCAGGATTGGGACCTGCGCTTGCTGAGTTGGGCCTTCATGTTCGTCGGCGAACGCTGCTTTGAAGGCACGCGAACTTTTTCGACGCAGGGCATCGACAAGGCAATTTTCAACCTGTTCCGCCTGTATGCGAAACTGGGCAATCAGGCCGTCGCCTTCAGCAGCAGCGGCGCGAAGGACCCCCTGCAATACATCGACAAATGGGGCTTCGAGACCGACTCGGATGTCTCCGGTTTTGCGACACTGCGTGGCAGCAAGAGCCTGCAGGTATTGGTCTACAATCATCACGACGATTTCGAGCGCAGCGACAGTATCAGCGTCACGGTGGAGGTCGACAATCTGCCTTTCGAAAGCGACGCTTACAGCCTGACGCACTACCGCGTCGATGCGGAACACAGCAACGCCTACGCTGAGTGGTTGCGCCAGGACAAACCGATGTATCCGGCCCCAGGGCAGTATGCGGCCATCAAAGCCCGTGACGGCCTGGAACTGCTGGAACCACCGGCCACTTTCCAAGCGCAGGATGGAACACTAGTAATGCACTTTGATATGCCAACTCACTCTATTTCGTTGTTAGTCTTTGAGGAAGCTTAGCCTATGAACGTCGGATCCTGCACCCCGACCAATTGAGGAAGCAGACCAGAGTGTGACCGTTAGGCTACCGTGTCGGACATCATAGCTCCCTCACCACGAAAGTCAGATCAAGTTTGGTTTACTGAGAGGGCAAGGGCTGACCTTCCCCTCTCAATGCTATCTAAGAACAGCAGATTTTACATCTGCGCCGCGCTAATAATCTCGTTCGCCTGACGGACGGCATCCGGGAAGACATCCGCAACTGGCGTTCCCGCAGACAGCGCATCAAACGCAGGCTGGAGGAAATTGTTATGGGCCTCAATGTAACCTGCCGGTATACGCACCGCTCTACTATAATTCGGTATATAACTGGTGACGAAGTCAGGATAATTCTCGGTGTGAATGCCTTCGGTGATCCAGGTTGCCAGTCCTTCCTCGGTGGTCAGCGCCGTCTGGCTGGGCAGCCACAGGCCAATCTTGAGGAACTCGGTCTGGTAGAAGGGGGTGGCCAGGAAGCGCACCCATTCCCAGGCTTCTTCAGGATGTTCAGTTGAAGAAATCACCGAATGGAAGTGCGCCTGAATCATGGTCACGGGGTCTCCAATGTAGGCAATCGCTCCGGTCCCCAGGTTGATGCTAACCATGGACGGGTTCATCCAGGACAGGGCCCAGGAACCATCCACCGCCATCGCCAACCTGCCGTTATCCAGCATCTGGGTATTGGTCATCCCCAGGCTTGCAATGGAAGCGCTACGCGGCATGACGTGATGCACGTAGATCAGATCCTGGAACATCTGCAAGGCTTCGAGGGCTTCCGGGCTGTCCAGGGCGATCAAGCCGTCGTCGTTGATGAATTCCCCGCCGTTGGAATGGGCGAATGCGCCCAACGTCTCCCAGCGGATCGGCATGTCGAAGCCCCAGCGCTGGATGTCGTCGGGATCGAAGCCGCTTTCGCCTGGATGACGTCCAGCACTGTCCACCGTCAGTTGTTTGGTGTTCTCAACCAGAGTATCCCAGTCCCAGAGTTCATCATCGAGGAAACCAGGTGGTGTGATACCTTCCTCTGCCAGCAAGTCGATATTGTG
>JAIOHN010000849.1 GCA_019912985.1 Anaerolineae bacterium
GTATAAAGACAGTATAATGCCCTGTGTCGATCAGGACGTATTCGAATATTCAGTATAATCCAGAAAGCATGTTCTGTGAATCATTCAAGACTGCGATTTGGTACGGTTGGCTCACCGCAAACATCACCGGGCAACGATACCATCACCGCAATCGCGCATATTCGCCAGCTTGGGCTTGATCATCTGGAGATCGCCTGGGTGCGCAGCGTCCGTGTCAGTGACGAGACTTGCGCGCAGATCAAAGCCGCTGCCGAGCAGCATGATGTCACACTGAGCGTTCACGCGCCATACTACATCAACCTCAACAGCCAGACATCCGAGTTGATGGCAAAAAGCGATGCACGCCTGCTGGCTGCTGCTCGTAAAGGTTGTATGGCGGGCGCGAGGGACATCGTCTTTCATCCCGGCAGCTATCACAACCAGCCTGCCGAGCAGGTTTATGAGCGTGCCAAAGAAAAGCTGCTGGAACTGACGGAAATCCTGCGCGAGGAAGGCACCCACGTCATACTTCGCCCGGAGACAATGGGCAAAAGTGCCATGTTTGGCAACCTGGAAGAGTTACTGGCGCTCAGCCAGGAAGTTCCCGGCGTGCTCCCCTGCATTGACTGGGCACACCTGCACGCCCGCC
The DNA here is from genome assembly GCA_019912985.1 of Anaerolineae bacterium. Lineage (GTDB taxonomy): Bacteria > Chloroflexota > Anaerolineae > Aggregatilineales > Phototrophicaceae > JAIOHN01. The sequence continues at coordinate 629 of JAIOHN010000849.1, forward strand.
AGGGTGACGGTACGTTTAACAGTTATGAAGAGTTTGCTGCTGCACTGGAAAAAGTGCGCGCTGCGCTCGGTGATGAGGGCCTTCAGCGGCTGCACTGCCATTTGAGCGGTATCGCTTACACGGCGAAGGGTGAAAAAGAGCATCTTCCGCTGAATGAAGCTGATCTGCGTTATCAGGATCTGATGCAGGCTTTTGTATATTTCGAAGTGAGCGGCACCTGCGGCGTGGAGGCGCCAAGTCCTTTTCATACTGCCGATGCGCTCACGCTCCAGGCCACTTATCGCCGCCTGCTGGAAAAAGCGGAACAGGAATAAACGTTGTAGTCAGCGTTTTTATTTCTTTCTTACACGATCATGTTAAAACTAGAACGAGTTCTATGAGTTAAAGGAATAAGGAAATATAACGTATGAGCGAATCGTTTCAATTTAAAGCTGAGATCAAGCAACTTCTTGATATTCTGGTGCATTCGCTTTATACCGAGCGTGAAATCTTCCTGCGTGAATTGATCTCCAATGCGTCGGACGCCCTCAGCCGGGTGCAGTTCGAGCAGTTGACCAATCACGATCTGCTGGACCCAGAAGCTGAACTGGCGATTGAAATCAAGCCTGACGAAGAAGCAGGCACACTGACCATCAGCGACTCCGGTATCGGCATGAACGAGCAGGAGATGATCGAAAACCTCGGTGTGATTGCCCATAGTGGCGCGAAAGCCTTTATAGAGGCCATGAAGCAAAACGGCGGCAATGCTCAGGATGTCATCGGGCAGTTTGGCGTGGGCTTCTACTCACTGTTTATGGTAGCGGACAAAGTGCGCGTGGTGTCACGCTCCTATCGCCCAGAAGAACAGGCTCACGCCTGGGTATCGGATGGCGGCGATACCTATACTGTGGAACCAGCCGAACGTGAGGAGCGCGGTACCGACATCATTCTGTACCTGAAGGATGACGCCAAAGAGTTCCTGCAGGAGTGGAAACTTAAAGATGTGGTTCGCACTCACTCCGATTACGTCGCTTTCCCGATCTATGTCGGGGATGATGAGGAGCCAACCAACAAACAGCAGGCGATCTGGCGGCAGGACCCCAAAGAAATCACTGACGAACAGTACAACGATTTCTACAAGATGTTCACGATGGACTTCAACGAGCCGCTGCATCACATCCACATGCGCGCTGACGTGCCGCTGCAATTTTACGCCCTGCTGTATATTCCCAGCAGCGCCGAACAGACGATGTTCAGCCTGCGCAAAGAGCCGGGTCTCAAGCTCTACGCGCGCAAGGTGATGATTCAGGAATACAGCAAAGACCTGCTGCCCGAATATCTGCAATTTGTGCAGGGTGTGGTGGATAGTGAAGACCTGCCGCTAAGTGTGAGTCGTGAAAGCGTCCAGGCCAACCGCGTCATCGTGAACCTGAAGAAGACGCTCACCAGCAAAGTGCTGAGCGAACTCAAGCGCATGGCGAAGAATAAGCCAGAACAGTACCTGGAAATCTTCAAGACTTTCAGCCACATGCTCAAGCAGGGTGTGGTGGTTTCGCCAGAGGACAAGGAAGACTTGCAGCCACTGTTCTATTTCAGCAGCACGCATGACGATGATCCCGAAACAATGATCAACCTGGACGAGTATGTGGAGCGCATGGCATCCAACCAGGAAGACATCTACTACATCATCGGCGACGACTTCCACAGCGCCCGCCGCAGTCCGCACCTGGGAGCCTTCCGCCAGCGCGGGATCGAAGTGCTGTATTTTACGCAGCCAATTGACTCATTCATGATCATGGGGCTGGATGAATACAAGGGGCATAAACTGCGCAGCGTGGACGAAGCAGACATCGACTTGAGCGAGATTGGCGAACTCAAGGAGAGCGAAACACCGCAGCAAGAGCCACTGCAGCAGGATGCTTTCACCACTTTGCGCGAACGCTTTGAATCTATTCTGGGCGAGCGCGTTCATAGCATCCGCGAAAGCAAGAGCATGACCGATAGTCCTGCACGTCTGGTCAGCGATGATAAGACACCGCAGCGTAATATGTTCCGCATCAACCGTCTGCTGGAGCGTGATTTCGAGCTGCCTGTAAAAACACTGGAACTCAACCCGCGTCACCCACTGATTCACAACCTCAGCAATATGGTGAGCAGCAACGCGGCCAATCCGTTTATTGATGTGGTGATCGAGCAGGTATTTGAGACCGCACTGCTTCAGGATGGCATCCATCCTGATCCGGCAGGGATGGCCCCGCGCTTGCAGATGCTGATGCAAGCCGCCACCGGGACTC
>JAIOHN010000850.1 GCA_019912985.1 Anaerolineae bacterium
GAGCGATCAGGGTGATGTCCGACGGATTGAACGGGATATACGCGCGGCTGAACGTGCCAAGCAGACTATTCTGCATAACCTCAAGACCATCGCTAACCCGGAGATTGTCAAAAATCTGGAAGCCAGCTACGAAGCCAATGACCGCGAGATTGCCCGTTTGCGGGTGGAATTGGAGCGGGTCAAAGCGAATGTAGGACAGCATACAGTGATGCTAGAAGCGCGTCCGACACTGGAATTGATTATCCAGCGCTGGCAGGATGTACCCCATCAGCAGCGCCGTGAGTTGTTTGAGGCATTTGCCCGTCGCATCATTGTGGACAAAAAAGGGGATGTGAAACGGCAGGTGGTCATCGAGTGGCGGGATGGCACGACCTCCGAAACCGTGTTCCGCTCGGGTAGAACGCAGTACACCCTGACAGATGTAGAAGCCAGGAAAATGGTGCAGATGATTTACGACCAGCGTCCGCAGTGGGAAATCCTGCGCGAGTTCCCTGAACTGAACTGGGAAGGCATCGTCCATCGTTTCTATCATCATGATGCCCAATCTGGCAGGATTGGCGAGGTCTACAAGCAGCCGCGCAAGTACACCTACCAGCAGACCTGGTACGATACGAAGGAATACCAGCAAACCCTTTTAATTCCGACAAGTTCGGGCGTTCTTCATGGCGATCCAAACGCTCTACATAAATGTTGGGGCTGATGCTGTGCAGTTCCCGCTTCCACTTCTCAACCAGATGCGGCGGCGCGACAATCAGCACCACCTGATCGTCTGCGATTTGTCCGCGCAGTTTTTCGACCACACTGGCGGCTATGGCAATCGCGGTGGAGCCGCCGATCAAGGTTTTGCCGACCCCCATTTGGCCGACCAGCAGGATGCTGTCGCGTGACTGAAAACCGCGCACCGCCGCGCCAACCACATGCTTCTGCGCCGTGTACATCGGGTATTTGCCCTTCAGTCGGATACGGTCTAACCAGCGTCCCATCCCGGCAAAATCAAAGCCATACATCGGCTTGAACTTCTGGTTGAGGTAGCTCGTCAGCGAATGCTTGTTGGCAGTGATGAACCCCAGCAGCGCCTCATCCCCTTCCATCTCGACCACCGTGCCATTCTGCGCCAGCAGCGTCAGCGTAGTGGTCGGTTTGAGGCGGATGGTGGTTTTCTTGACCTGCCGTTCCGGGTCGCCGGGGGCGGCTTCGATTTCCACGCGGGCAATCTGCTCGACATGCTGCGTCTTTCCCCGGATGGCGACCTGTCCGTAATCCTCGGTCTGGATGACTGCGCCGTTGGCAACGCCGGCTGCTAGCACCAGCGCCATATGACCAGGGCGGGGCGCGACAACGGGTTCAATTTGTTCCGGCGGACGTGGCACTTCCAGCAGCGCCTGAAATCCATTAGTCTTCCATGCGCCCTGTTCCTGAATCAGCCGTAAGCCCTGCTCTTCGTCGATGATGTCGGGCGCGAACACAAAGCGGGTGATGGGCGGTGGCGCAGGCAGCTTGTAGAGGGGTTCTGGCTGCACCGTCAGCGGACGTGGACTGGCTTTCCCATCCAAAATGGATTGATAGAGTTCCGTCGGATTGGGATGTGTGCCTTTGATGGCGGCGACGACCACCTGATCGTACTCACCCTGATGTTTACCTGGCAGTGCCCACACATCCACGCGGCTGCTGTTCTTTGCCAGAAACGCCGCTGCATCTTCCGTGATATGCTGTCTGTACACACACCACAACGCCAGCCCGCCGTCTTGCAGCCATTTCCAACTGTGCCGCAGATAGGCGAACTCAACGCGCTTGTTGGCCTTCGCGGTTTTGTCGTGGTCGTAGGGAGGATTGAGCCATGCTGCGCCAAAGGCAGTGTTGGATGCCAGCAGCCGCTCCACGTCACAGCGTACCGCCTGCTTCGGGCCAAAGCGCTCAATACATGCCTGTGCGCGTTCGCCGTCGAGTTCATTCGCGTAGGGCGTGACGTTCCATGCCTTCGCTGCCACTTCGAGAAACAGCCCATCCCCCGCGAACGGGTCGAGCAGTTTCACGGCAGGTGTGGCAGGCTTGACCAGCGACAGGATGGCGGGGTGGTGATGAGGGTTGATGGGCAGATAGCCCATAATCATCTTACTTTCTGCTCTAGCCACAGGATTTTCTCCTTTCACACGAGAATCGAAAACAACCGCCTGCCAGAGGTCTGACAGACGATTGTTGGATGGATGGGATGCGATTAGTTGGCGATGGGCAGCGTGATTACGCCCTGTTCGATGCCGCCGGTGATGAGCCTTGTCCACGCATCAATATCCAGGGTCACGCTGAGCAAATCAATGTCGCCAGCGGAGCGTGTCGGACGGACGAGCATCGCGCTTTGTCCGGCGTGATACAGGTAGCCCGCCCACGCATCGAACACCGGCAATTTGACCAGCTCGGTGACATGATGTTTGAGCCTGGCTGCTGCCTGTGCCTCATCCGTGCGGAGAATGAAGGTCGTGGACTTGCCGCCGTAGTTGGGATTGACCAGCAGATCGTGGCACAGGATCAGCGAGGTGAACTTCGCTTCGGGGATGTTCTGCATGTAATCGTGGTACATTCCGCTGCTCCCTTCACCCGCGGTGAGTTCAACAGCAGGTGCGTCCCAGGGTGTGCAGTTCACGATATCGCCCTTCGACAACTTCGCCCGGATCGCCTCGACTGCCATACGCGGTCCGCCCATATTCACAAAGACACAGATGCCGTCGTGGATGGCGTAGCCAAAACAGTAGACATTGCCCGTGATGCTGCCGGTCAGTTCACCGACGTAAGACTGCCCGATGGCTGTAAGTGTACGTTTCTGGGAAACCGCCGTCGGATGTAAGATGGGCGTGGGCTGTGTTTTTGCCTGAACAATCGCGGTCTGCACCTCATCCAGCGGCGTGCCATCTGTTGGAAGTGGCTGCGGTTTGAAGACACGGATCGTTTGTGGTTCTTCAGGCGTTTCTAGCTCTGGAGCAGCTTCAGGTTCGGCTGATGCTGATGATACATCCATCGCCAGCGCTTCGGGCTGATGTCCACTTTCGACCAGCACTCGTTTCAATTCAGCATCGGTGAGTGGCAGCTCAGCACCCGGCGGTACGATTGCCCCATGCGTAATTCGGATGCCAGGAATGGGTGCAAGCTCAGTCAATTCACGCTCGAAGTACCAGCCCGTGCCAATGTCCACGAAGTCCACATCGTAGCTCCAGCCATGCCGGGTGTTACGAGTGTACAGCCGTGAGATCGTCCCGCGTGTACCAGTGGGAATCGCTTTACCATCTGGTGTTTCCAGTTCATGGCGGGCGTAAACCGTTTGCCCGATCTGGAATAAACGCGGTAGTCCATCATCGGTTGGTGGCTGTTGTTCGGACTTCACCGGCACACCCAGAATGGCAGCGGCTTCTTCATCCGAACAGGGCGCATCGTCCTCAACCTGTGTGGGTGTCGCCGCTGCTTCAGTGGTCGCGTATGCGGTGATGAGCCGCTGGATGCCATCAGGCAGTTCCCGGCCGACGTAATACCAGGCACGCCGTTTACTGCTGAACCGCGCTCCATAGCGTTTGAGTGTTTCGCGCTGCGGATAGGTGTCGCCCAGCAACCACCACCAGGGACGTTCCTGCGGACTGCGCTGGCTCTTCTCAGCGCGAATGCCTTCAACGGCGGCTTCTTTCTCGCCCGTCGATGGTGCAACCGGACGAAACCCGGATGGGTTGAAGCCGGGACCAGAGCGCGATAGCGGTTCAGCGTAGCTTTTGTCTCGACTGTTGGGCAGCTCCAGCCACCGATCATCGCGCCATACGAAGACTGCTGCCCGGTGAGAACGCCGCGTCACTGATTCTGCCCGCGCCAGTTCCTCAACAGTCACGTTTAGCAGCAGGTAGCCATGCCGCACCGTCGTCTCTCCCTCGATCTGAACGTAACGGTAAGACGCATGAGGCGACGACACATCGCGGGCCTTCGCCCCGTACAACGCCAGCAGGGTCTCACAGGCGGCGCTCGTGTAGCCTATTTTGTAGGCGCTCACCATCTGGTTCGTGCCGGGTTGCTTTACCCGCTGCGACCCATAGGTGTGTATCGCCAGAATATGCTGTTCAGCCATGACGCGCTCCCTTCAACGCGAACGTGATGAGGTGGGCCTCTTTCTGGCGACTCATCATGTACTCGTAACCCGCCTTCGTACCTTTGCTGTCGCCGTTCCACACGAACACGCCGCGCTGCGAATTGTCCACCATCCAGCGGTCACGGACGTGATAGCGGTCAAACAGATGTCCGCCTGCGGCGCGATACGTATCACGCTCGACTTTGACGTAGCTCCCGTGAACGGCTCCGCCATTGCGCGGATTGTTGGTCACGCCGACCACCAGCACTTTCGCCTTCAGCCGCCGACATTCCTGCACCACTGCCATGTCCACACCTTTCGGATTGTCGCCGACGACGATGATGTGACCGAGTTGATGCACACGGCGCACGACCCGGCGGGCGTAATCCAGCGCTTCGCGGTTGGCGTAGCGTGACCCGGCGATCATGATGTGTGTTTCCGACACAGCCTGCGGTGGCACGATGGGAGCAGTCGCGTTGTTATCCACAACACTGCCAGCATCGTCCAGCGGTTTCTGTGTCGCTTCTGAAGCCTGCGTTAATCGTGCCGACTGTGCTAGTTCATCCGCCTGAGCGTTTTGCCCACGCGGTATCCAGGTCAGTGTGACCGTGTGCTGTTCCAGCAGTGCCTTGAGCATCTGCCACAATTCGAGATTGGCGACCTGTTCGCCGCGTGCGTTTTTCCAGCCGCGTTTGATCCAGTCTGCCAGCCACTCATTCACGCCGCGCACGACGTAGTTAGAATCGGCGAAAAGCTGCACCGATGACCCTGCCTGTTTGAGTGCCTTCAATGCCTCGATGACCGCCGTGAGTTCCATTGCGTTCACAGTGGTGTCTGCCGCGCTGCCCTGTAAGACGCGCTGATGCTCACCACATTGGAGAACTGCTGCCCAGCCGCCCAGACGTGTCTGCGTCTCACAGCTACCATCGGTGTGAATGATAATCTGGTTCATCTCAACCTCCGTGTAATTAAATTCGTAATGTGATAAGGCAAAAAAAGAGCCGGTTCATCACCGACTGCTGCGAAGTTCGCCGATAGCCTCGAAGCCGATGCCGTGATGCACAGCCACCTTCTCCAGAATTTCAACCAGAACGTAGCGGTGACAGTGCTTCGTCGTGGCATGTGTGTCCTTGCAGTAGCAGCACACGATCAACTCATCGCTGTTCAACGCTTCGAAAAACGCTGATGGATTCGCCTGATAGCGCTGCCGCATTAACGCCGTATACTGCTCGATATAGGTTTGCCATGAAATCGTGTTACGCTTCGATGCCATGACCATCTTCCACGTTGGCGCGAACACCGCACCCAATCCCGTGCCGCTTTTGACCGTCGTATTCAGCACCCGCTGTCCAATACGACCTCGATAATCAACCCGCGCGGTTCCCACGCGGCAAATGTGTTTGGTTGTTTCAGCCATGTTTGTTTACTCCTGACTGAGAAAATTCGAAATGAAAAACGCTCTTACGCGCAGGTTGCCGCCCGAATGCGCCCCGGCATCTCTCTCAAGATGACCACGAGACGTTGACCCTTCCGGTAGGTCAGCTTATTTTTGCTGCCTCATCCGCGACGATCTGCGCTCGATGTTCTGTGTATGGCTTGCCAAAACACACCTTTATAACCTCCATCGGAGAAGATGTGTCCCACATCACAGGATCGAGAGCGCTTGATACTGCGGGACATTGCGACCATCTGTAGGAGTCCGTCGGGGCACAGTGGCTCCGGGATAACTTACAGCGCGCCCTTTCGAGCTAACGCGGCCTGGCTAACGATGCATCC
>JAIOHN010000851.1 GCA_019912985.1 Anaerolineae bacterium
AATCCGTTCTCACGAATCTGGCGCGGCACGAGATACTGCTTGGCGATCTCGACCTTTTCCTGCTCGGTATAACCACTGAGCTGGATAATCTCCATACGGTCGCGCAGCGGAGCCGGAATTGGCTCCAATTCGTTCGCGGTGGTGATAAACAGCACTTCGCTCAGGTCAAAGGCCACATCCAGATAATGATCGCGGAACTCGTTGTTCTGCTCCGGGTCGAGCACTTCCAGCAGTGCGCTGGCCGGGTCGCCCCGGAAATCACGCCCGAGTTTGTCGATCTCGTCCAGCATGATGATCGGGTTATGTGATTCGATGCGCCGTAGGGTCTGGATAATCCGTCCCGGCATCGCGCCGACATAGGTACGGCGGAAGCCGCGAATTTCAGCCTCGTCACGCACACCACCCAGGCTCATACGGATAAATTTACGATTCATCGCGCGGGCAATCGAGGAACCGAGCGACGTTTTACCCACACCGGGCGGGCCAACAAAGCACAGAATCGCCCCCTGGCGTTCGCGCCGGATGTAATCCTGCTGGCTATCTTCCTCGGTCCGTTCTTCAGAGCGCTCGGCGCGCAGTTTACGCACCGCCAGGTATTCCAGAATGCGCTCTTTAATATCCTTCAGCCCGTAGTGATCTTCGTCCAGCACCTTGCGCGCGTGGGCAATATCCAGGTTGTCCTCGGTGGTCTGTGACCAGGGCAAACTGGTAATCCAATCGAGATAAGTGCGGATCACGCCATATTCTGCGGCGGCAATCGGCAGCTTGGAAAGGCGGTCCACTTCACGCAGCGCTTCTTTTTCCGCTTCTTCACTCATCCCGGCTTCCGCGATCTTTTTGCGGAACTCCTCGACCTCGACGGTTTGCTCATCGCCCTCGCCCAGCTCACGCTGGATGGCTTTGAGCTGCTCGCGCAGGTAATACTCGCGCTGCATTTTTTCCATCTCGGTCTGCGCTTCGGTCTGGATCTTACGCCCCAGTTCGAGCACTTCCAGTTCTTTGCTGAGGATCGTCATCAGGTGGCGCAGTTTTTCCTCAACGCTGTCGATTTCCAGCAGCCGCTGCGCCTCGTCCAGATCAATCCGCACATAAGTGGCAATTGCATAGACCAGTTGCAGCGGATCATCCACATTGAGCGCGGTGGAAATCAACTCGCTTGGGATACTCGGCACAAGGTCGGCCAATCGCGTGAATTGATCGACCACATTGCGAGTCATCGCTTCAACTTCAAGTGTCTCATCCACAATCTCGGGCTCTGGATGGACACGAGCCCTCAGATAAGGCTCTTCGACCGTATATTCATCAACACCAATACGCGACAGCCCTTGCACCAACAGCCGGATCGTGCCATCGGGTGCGCGGAACAACCGGTGAATAGCGGCCATCGTGCCAATTTGATACACATCATCCGGGCCGGGCATCTCCAACTCAGGGTCGGTTGCTGTCACCAGCCCAATTAAACGATCACCAGCCACTGCTTCGTCAATCAATTTCATACTGCGCGGCTGCCCTACCGTGAGCGGGATCGCCGTATGTGGATAAACGACCAACCCGCGCAGTGGCAGAATAGGCAGTTCTTCGGGAATTTCGGACTCGCCCTCATGCAATTCTTCGGGGCCGTCTTTGATCTCGATCTCGAGTTCTTCGCCTTCTGCGAGATCACTTGGCTGGGTATCTAGAGTGGGCAGGTTGCGTTCAAAATTCTCACTCATTACTTGTCCCGTCTTTCGCATTTAAGTCGACAATACGCACCTGTTCAACAGGTTTGCGTGGGATTTCTATAATCAGGAATCCATGCTGATAATAAGCGCTAATCATCTCTTTTTGGGCAGACCAGGGCAGGGTAAGGTCAATACGAAACTCACCATAGTTAATCTCAACCTGATGATACGCCGGATGATCCAGATCCATGCGCTTTCGTACACCAGTAATCGTCAGGCTGCGATTTTGCAGCATAATATTAAAATCACCCGCACCCATCCCTGCAATCTCGACTACAACAACCACTTTACCGTCGAGTTCGATCACATCGGTAGGTGGGGTAAATTGCCGATTGGCACGTCTTAACATCGCCATTGTCCTGCTTGCTTTACACTAGAGACAGATTCGCATCTAAGCAGTGTAAACGCTGTCAATAAAAAGTGCATTAGATTTATCCACTTATAATACACTTCTTACGCTTTAGCCTCGGGTTATGACACACCGCCCCTTCAAATTCTCTTATAATAGAGATAGGACAACCAGTACACGAGGAGTCAGCGAATGGCAGAACTGGTTCAATTCCTCAAAAAAGTCAGTCTCTTTCGTGGATTGACCCCCTCACAGCTTGAGCGCGTGGCCGAATTGATCGGCACGGAAGCCTATCAATCGCGCGATGTGATCATCAGCCAGGATACCCCCGGCAGTAAAATGTACCTGGTCAGCAGCGGACAGGTCGAAATCGTTGTGAACGACGCTAATGGCCGCTTGCACTCCGCCCTGATCCTGGGTACCGGCCAGATCTTTGGTGAAATCGCCTTACTGGACCAGGGTAATCGCTCTGCAACCGTTCATGCACTGGAAGATGGCACCACTCTTTATACCCTGGAGGAACCGGAATTTACGGCGTTGTGCAAGGCAGATACGGGCATCGGCTATATCATGATGCGCAACCTTGCGCTTGATCTGAGTGTCAAAATCCGCCACAAAAACTTTAGCTACTAAGAGGCCATCACGATGATTTACACCGTCAGCTATGTCGTGGTCGGGGATAAGAAAAAATACCCTGGTGGCATCATGAACCAATATGAACGCCCGGTGATGGGTGAGGAAATTCGCCTGGGTGATACGCTCTTCAAGGTCATGGAAGTCAAACGTATGCTGCCGCCCAGCGATGATTTTGAATTCCTGCATGTCACCATTCAACCGCTAGAGGAAAACGAGGCGTAGACCGTTTAGAATTCGTACTCGTCGTAGTCCTCACACAGCGTTACCGGCCCATCGTAAGCCTCCTGGGCTTCCGGCACAAAAGGCGTGGGGTCGGTATTCCACACCTGATAGTGGATCAGGTAGAGCGACTTTGCACCGACCAGAGTCGCCGTTTCGCCCGCCTGACGAGGGCTGGAATGGCCTATTCCCTTGCCCGCCGCCTCATGGACCAGCATATCCGCGTCCTGACACAATGGCTGTAAGGCATCCGTTGGCTCGGTATCGCAGGTATACGCCAGGATGTTGCCCGTGATCTTGTTCTCAATCCGCAGGCCGATAGTGGGGATAAAATGCTTCACCGGCCAGGCCATAATGCGAAAATCCTCATTCTCCAGGACTGGCGCATTGCCGCGTTCGCGCACTCGGTGAAACGTTACCGGGAAGAAATCCGGCCAGGTTTCCCACAAAAAGGCATTCATCAGGTCTTCCGTGCGGTTCATGCAGTGATGCAAACCATAAAAGCGCAGCGGAGCCTGCCGCCCAAGCTGCCACATATGCATGAGCATATTGGGAACACCGGAGACATGATCAGGATGGAAATGCGTTAGAATGACATCACCAACCCCATCATCGCTGATTCCCAGATTCTTGATTTTACCCAGGGGGTTGGAGCCACAATCGACCAGCACGGGTGTACTGTGTTCCCCAATCAGCAAAAAATGGGTGTTATCATGTGTGGCATCGGAAACCACAGCCGCCGAACCCAGGATCACTATACGAGCCATAAAAACCTTCAATTAAATCAAGCGTATACTAACTCACAGTATACGCGGATGCGGATTTCGTGCTATGCATGATCGCTGTCAACGCTAGCCACCGAGGACAGCCACCACCACCGCCGGTGTGACAAATGCTTCCAGAAAAGCCGCAATGACCAGACCCGGCAGCACAATCCCCACACCGATTTTAACGGTATCGCCCAACGCACCACGCCAGGCCTGCCCCACAGTCATTCCACGCGGCGGACGAGTGACCACTGCACCCAATCGCAGCGCCGAAGCAGTTGCCAGCACAATGACCGGGATCTCTACGATGCCATGCGGCAGGATGCCTGCAAACAAGAATGCCGGACTGTGACCTGCCAGCAGCACCTGGCTGAAAATATAGCCAAGAATAACATAAACTGCCGGAGTCAACACCAGCGCGCCCATACCA
>JAIOHN010000852.1 GCA_019912985.1 Anaerolineae bacterium
GGATACGGAAGCTCGGCGGATCAAGTTGTGTAATGGAGTTTAAAAAGGCGATGCCGTTCCAGTCGTAAATCCGCACACCAGTACGCAGCGGCCCGGTTTCTGCCGTGCCAGGATTCGACATCCGCACCACGATTTCCAGCACGCGATCATTATCAACGTCACTTACCGTCGGCGCTTCTTCGCTGAGGATCGATCCGTTGAGCAGGCTGCGGAAACTGCCTTCCAATGGCTGCCATGAGATCAGCTGCGCCTCCTGTTCGCAATCCTCCGTCCCGTCCTCATTGGCGGTACAGCTTGGCGCACTGAACAGGACATCAGGCCGGTTATCGGCGTTCATATCGCCCACATAATCGAGATGTGGGGGGCCATCTGAATCGATGAACTGGTAATGCGTGAGATAATGCCCATTGCTGCATCCCAGGATGAGCAGTGTTCCCCCTTCATCCGGGTGATGGAAGGTCACCAGCACATCCGGTTCTCCCTCTCCCGTCAGATCCAGATCAGCGCGCACCAACTCGCCTTCTCCAAGTGCTGACCATTCATCACGCAGCCCTGCCTGAAGTGCCACCGGGGAACCGCCTGCGGTCAGAAAGCCATCAATTGCCACCACCATTTCACGTGGTTCAGCCGGACGTTCTGGAAAAGGTGGCGCGGCTAATGGCGGGCAGGCAGCATAATCGGGAGTGGCGGTGGGGCGCACGGCCAGCGCGACTGCCGTTGCCGGATTTGCCCGAATGGAGCCATCGAGAGGCAGTGCCACAACCGTTGGCAAAGCACCGTGAATCGTACGTCCCGGCGTCATCGTCGGAAACGGAATCGCGGTCGGCGGCAGATTGACCGCTGTCTGTGATTCACAGGCTGCCAGCAGCGCTAAAATCAAGAGAAACAGGATGCGTTTGATCATAGGGGACAGTATAGCGCAAGCGCGCTGAAGGGAGAAGTTCGGGCGGGCTCATCACCCGCCCAAAATGCTATTCGTTTTTCAACTGATCAATCAGTTTGATGTCTTTTTGCAGATTACGATAGCGCATCGTCATTGACAGGACCAGAAATCCCATAATGATGAAGGTGGCGGCCAGTGCCGCGACAAGATAGATGCCGGTATCGGGCATGATGATATTCCTTTACTCACTCGTTCAATAACTGGGCTTTGCGTGCCTCGACACGCTCAACCACATTCTGCAGGCGGATACGGTGCCACATCAGCGTTACCGGGATCAGCAGCCCCCAGATGGGCAGGTTGACCATTAGTGCTGTCACGACACCGGAAGTGGCATCGAAATCACCCTGCGCGTCCTGTGGGCTGGGGCCAATGACCGCCGGATGGATGGTATCAGGGCGAATGCGGATGATAATCAGTGTCAGGATGACGGTGGTAAAGGCCAGGATGCCATAAACAGCCGCAAAACGGCGGCGGCGTTCCGGGTTTTCAATACCATTGCGCAGCATCAGATAAGCCATATAGGTCAGCGCCATGATTGCGGCTGATGTCAAACGTGGGTCCCAGGTCCACCATGTATTCCAGATGGGGCGCATCCACAGGGTGCCAGTGACTAGATTGACCAGCGCCAGCGCCAGCCCAATCTCCACACCTGCCAGTGCCAGTGTATCCCAGCGGTTCTTGCGAGTCCGCAGGTATTGGATACCGCCGACGACTGTGGCCCCAAAAGCGATCATCGCCCCGAAAAAGGCAGGCATGTGAATGTAGAAAATACGCTGGATTTCACCCTGCTCAATATCCGGCCCGACGTAAAACAGAGCGACATACAGGCCAATCAACGTGGCGATGATAGTCGCAATCGTCAGGATGCGCAGCAGTGACGGTGTAGAAGTTGCCACTGGCATATCCTGTTCAACGGAGCTTACAGGCACATTCTGTACGGCACTCATGAAAATCTCCTAAACTAACCATCGAAAAACTGCAAAAATCTTAGCATAGCTGCTATAGATTACCAAATTTAGTCTTCAATGACATATTCAAATAAGAGAAAGCACATCGTCAGATAAATCAGATCGAGCACCACCAGGATTTGCGGCCACGCGATCCAATCTTCAATCGGCGCTTCGTTCAAAATATTGGTGGAAGCGCGCACCACACTGAGCAACATCGGCAGCACAATTGGCAGCATAATAATTGGCAGCAGTGATTCGCGCGAGCGCGTCTGCACCGTCATCGTCGCCAGTAAAGTACCCACAGTCGAAAAACCAAGTGTACCTAAAACGACCACCAGCAGCATCCAGGGGCGCAGCAGGGAGATGTTGTACAGGATGGTCATCAAAAACATCAGCACCAGGCCAACAGTCAGCGTGAATAAATAATTGCCGACCAGCTTGCCACCGAAGATCGCCGCCCGATTGATGGGAGCCAGCAGCATGGCGCTCATGTTGCCATGCTCACGCTCCATTGCCAGACTGCGATTCAAACCGAGCACACTGGCAAATACCACCGTCACCCACAGAACACCGCTGATCGCTTCCTGGCGGGCCTGACGGTCCAGTTCCAGGGCGAAACTGAAGATCAACACACTCAACAGGGCAAACAGTGCCATGGAACTTAGAAGTTCACGACTGCGCAGTTCAGAGCGCAGGTCTTTCGATACAATTGCAAAAACGGCTTTGAAGAAAGAAGTGGTCATCGTGCTGTTGCCATGCTGGTAATCTGCGAATAATGAGCGGCCAATCCCGGTCCATCGGTGGCCTGAGCGGGAGCATCATAACCGATGGCCCCGCGCGAAAGAATGACGACACGGCTGGCGATCAACGCTGCACGGTCGAGCTGGTGTGTCGTCATAATGATTGTGCGTCCGCCAGCGTGAGCGTCCCGCAGCAAGCTGTCAAGCGTCACGGCTGCATCCACATCGAGGCCGGTATAAGGTTCATCCATCAGCAGCACATCCGGGTTGTGAAGCAGAGCGCGAGCAATGCTCAGGCGCTGCTGCATCCCACGTGAAAATGTACGCACCAGACTATCGCCGCGCTTCGCCAGCCCGACCTGTTCTAGCAAGTCATCTATGCGTGATTCAAAATCCGTCATGTCATATAACCGGCCATAGAAACGCAGATTTTCACGTGCGGTCAGGTTCTCATAAAGCAGACTCTGGTGGCTCACCATGCCGATCTGCGCGCGCACAGCAGAAGCCTCGCCCGGCAGTTCCCAACCGCCGACGCGGATGCTGCCACCGGTCGGGCGGCTGAGTCCGCAAAGCAGGCGCAGCAGCGTGGACTTGCCACTACCGTTCGGCCCCAGCAGCGCCACAAACTCGCCCCGCTCGACGGTGAGATCCAACTTCCGCAGCACCGGCAAAATATCATAGACTTTGGTCAAGCCCTGCACTTCGATCAAAGCAGTCATGACTGCGTCTCCTCGTCCATTAATTCAGTCAGGCGTGCTTTCAACTGCCTGCGCTGGTGGTGATAGAGATCATGATTGATCTCCCCGCGCTCATCTTTTGCATCCAGCTCCGCGATCTGCTGCACCAGCGCGTCAATCACACGATTCTTGTCCTGGGGTTCAGGCTGCGATCTGCGCCGCCGGTAGAAGAAGAACAACCCGCCGATCACCAACGCCTGAGCAATCACCACGACAATCACGATCACCAGGAGATTATTCGGCGTGCTGACTGGTGTTTCAACCTCGGCAGCAGTGGTCACACCCGTGCCACTGAGTTCGTAAAGGATCGAGTCGCCCGCTTGCAGGCTCAGCTCACCGCCATAACCGATATAGGTGGCGTCACCCACAGTCTGCGGACCAAGCGACTCAAACTGGTCGCTGCTGGCGGTGACCGTATCAGGTCGCAGCAGCAACCTTACCGGCGCTTCCAGCGCATAATTGATGCCCTGCTCAATAATTGCGCCATCCTCATACGCCAGAAACCACACAATCTGGACGAGATGATCTGAACCAGGCAGCACAGGCGCGCTGTCAATCACGGTTGATTCATCTTCGACGACTGTATAACGCTGCTCGTTTTCGGGAAAACCGATCACAATTGCACCGGGCGGCAGGGGAATCACCAGCGAGGCGAACTGATCTTCGCCTATCGGTTCATTGGTGGTAAACATGCGATCAGAGTTGTTGCTAAAGTTGAAGACCTGCACCACCTGCAACCCTTCCCCCACCGCTGTGATTTGCGAAACCACACCGGTAATCGTGATCACGGAGGGATCTTCTGTCAGCTCGTAGAGCGTGATCGGCAGTTGGAGCGAATCACCCTCGCCGCGCACAAAATCACTGACGAATGTCCGGTCCAGGTAAGCGGTCAAAGCAATATACGATTGGTCAGGGTCAATCGCCACACCATCAAAACGGAAGTTGCCATCCGCATCAGCGGTCGTTTCCAGCCGCTGCGTGATCTGCTGCCCGTCTGAGGCAAAGAGTGTTACCGGTAAATCGGGCGGAACCGTGCCAAGCGCTGTGCCATTGGTAATCTGCCCGGTCACGACACCCACAGGCAGCGATTCGCTCGCTTCTTCAGTCGTGGTGGATGGTGCAACCGGTGTTTCGCCAATCACGGACACATTTTGCAGCGCCTGCACACGAGCGTAGGCTACCGCTGCCCAGATGTCCTCATCAGAATAATCACTTCCGACAGCAGCAACAATTTGATCGTGCAGCGCCTGATCACTCAAAGCGGACATGGCCCGCTGGTCGGTAAGCTCCAGGGACAACGCGGCTGCTTGCCACACCTCGCGACCGGCTTCAATCTGTTCTGGCTGGTAATGTAACGTGTAGGTGTAGTAGGCGACATCCCAGCGTTCCTGTTCGCTCAGTGCATCCTTCCACGGCGGCATAAGCTTTTCCAGGCGTCCATTCGTAATGGTATCAAACCAGGTTTTGGGTGTCTGTGGGCGGGCCGCCGCCGGTTCGGTAAATACACCGGGATTCTGGACTTCTCCAGTGAGCGTCAATTCCCCATCACCTGCACCACTGAGTCCGTGGCAGCGGGTGCAGTTTTCCGCATAGATGCGCGCGCCATTGGCTAAATCGGGTGGCTGCTGAGGAAATCCAGCTTCTTGCGGTGTTGCCGTAAGCGGGGGAAGCGTTGCGACGACTTCCGGCTCACCGGCCAACCCACCACAAGCGGAGGCCAAAAGTATCACCAACAGAAAGTATACAATTGGCAGACGCGGGATTTTCCTCATCCCGGTCTGTGGTGGATTCAAGTTGAAGCCTGACGACATACGCTTCCAATCATAGTGCTTGCTGTGCCAGTGAGCGCATGTCAATCAACGGCTTGCTACGGCATTGGCACGGCGACATTTATAGGTTATGCATCTTGCTGCAAGAGACGTTCAATCTCGGCACCGAGCTGCGCTGCGGTCACGCGGACCATGTAGAACTTGACCACTTCACCCTGCTGATTGATGATGAACGTCTCCGGCACGCCCTGGATGTTGTACTTATCCGAAATGCGCGTGCCAGTATCCGGCGCGTTTGGGTAGGTCACACCAAATTCAGCCAGATAGGCTTTCGCCTTGCTATCTGTATCGGTGTAAGCGATGCCCAGCATCACCACGTTCTCATCAGCATACTGTTCCCAGACCCGTTGCAGTTCCGGTGCCTCAATGCGGCACGGTCCACACCAGCTCGCCCAGAAATTGACGACGACCACATTCCCACGCAGATCAGACAGCTGAATATCCTGACCATCATAGGTCGTGACGCTAAAATCTGGCGCAAGTCCTGAAGTCGGCTGGGTTTGATTCTGGCGCGCAAGGGCAATACCAAAGACAATCGCGACCAGCACAATCCCGATCAACAAAATGATCGAACCGAGTCCTAGCCTGCGACGTGAAGGTTGCTCTAGAGTTTGTTCCAAAGGAAATTCAAGCTCTGCCATGATCGCTTACCGTTATCCTGAAACTTCTCGCCACTCGTTACGATAACGTCATTGACTTATTCTACCCTATACCCCTGAGCAGGCATGACAGGTTATTTGTTACGCCAGAAGCGTACAAATGTCACAACCTATAAAGCCTACACACCTGACCGAGCATAGTCGCACGGTGGCGAGGCAGATTACATTTGGGGATGATCTGCGGAAAGATTCTCTGGCCCGGCTTCTTCAAAGCGGCTCGGGCATTTGAGCAGCAGATCCGTCGCGTAAAAGCGTCCGTCTTCGCCCAGGGTGCCAGGGAGAATCGCCTGTGCCTCATGTTTCAGCAAATCGGGCATGACCGCATTTTCTACGACGATGTGCAGCTGAGAGGCAGCAGGATCGCTTACAGCCTGATGCAGAGCCTCAGCAAGATCGTCAAATTCGGTCGGGATATTGGCAATAGTAAATTCAATGATGCCGTTTTTCTCGTCATACTGAATCGTGTCACCGATTACCGCGCCTGAGATTTGCACTGTTTTACCGACATAAGCCGGGTTATTTACCAGTTCATCGACCGTGATAAAAAAGCGCGCACTGGTCAATGTGCCGCTGATGACCAGATAAACCACCGCCGCTAGAATCAGCAGGCCCCCAAGCATAAATTTCCAGCGTCCACTGCTTCGCTGTTGTGAATTCAGTAACGCTGCACTGCTTGGTTTTTCCCATGTCGCCTGAGCCATAAGTTTACACTCCTAATCAAACCGGGTCTGCTTGTTATATTCTGGTTTGCTTGGTCTCATTATACTGACTAGTGCGCGTGGTCACAAGCAAACCGCAAAATTCTTATTTACCCGTTAAGGTTAGCAATCCAATGATCAGTTTTCTTCATTAGGATCAAGCAAGACTACAATGCCTAACAGGCCCGTGTTGACAAATAAAAGCGGTGCTAATAGAGGCGAACCGCGAATAAAGCGCTCAACGACAATCGAACCCTGAGCGACCAGATTACTGTTGATATGGAGCACCAAGCCAATCAAACCTGTAAACATTAACAGTAGAATCGCAACTACATAGGTTGCCAGATCAGTCCTTGTGGGTTGGGTAATAAAACCCATAACTAGTGCAGTGACAGTCGCAAACAAACCCACTGTCATCGGTAGCCAGACCGCGACGTTAGTGAAATTCGCACGTGAATGATCAAGGACGCTGGTAATCGTGGTTACTAATGCGAAAATTCCTACAATCAGGAAATAAGCACGCGTTTTGCTGTATGGCATCTGGATATACGTTTTGCCCAACAGGTGTAGCCGCCCACTATCCGGTGGGTCTTCTACCCAAGCGGCGCTGATTCCAAGTACACCGATCAGCACGAAGAAAAATGGTCCTAAAAAGGGCGGAGCCCAGATCAAAGCACTTAGTTCCTGTCCTTGAGCGACGGTGCTTCCAACCAGCCCACCCCGCACCAGATGGAAGTATACACCAGCGAATCCAACGATGATGCTGCCAATGAAGACCAGATTTGCCAGCACCGTCGCCAATGCGCGATTCGCCAGTGCCAACAATCCAGCCAGCAACAGAACGATACCGGCAACAACGCCGAAGATTATGGGAATCCACTCATATCGTGTAATCGACCCACTGACATTGTGTGCCAGATACACATCAATGCCAGTGAATAGCTCGCTGACCGCAGCGATTAACAACATCAGTCGATCACGCGAAAGTGGCAGTGACCGCGTGCGGGGAAAAAGAGTTTGCAGATGATAAACGCCCATCAGCTACGCTCCCGGTTCCTCGGTAGCAGCAGGTTCACTGATTTCTACCTCGGCTTCTATACCTGCGGCATCAAGTTTCTCGTTGACCATCGCTTTTAGCTCGGCCAGGTCGGAGAGAATTTCATAAGCACCATGCCACTGCACATAATCCGCGCCCTGCATCCACATACCAAACTTGGCTGTCCGACCCCAATGATGCCATGTTTCGAAGTAAGTAAAATCAATAGGCTCATCAAACGGAGCATCCGTCAGCAGATTGTTATCTTTTAGGGGCTGAACAATCTCATCGCTTTGATGGATAAAGTCGTTGATTGCCTCCGTACCAGCATCGGCATCAGCATAGAAATCATCAATGAAGTTGTTGTTGTGGCATTCCTGGCAGACATTCTGCATCCGAACCTTGTTATCCTCCCAGCCAGGGCGGCGTTCGCTCACAGGAGCGAAGAGGAACCATGTTAAACGATCACCCACATCGTGTGTGGTACCGCTGGCACCAAAACCGCTAAAGTGGCAGGTTGAACAAGTTGGGGCAGGAAAATCAATCGCCGATAGGGTTCCTGGCTCTGCATCCCAGTGCCAATCTTCACCACCGGTTGCATACGCAATGCCATGTGCCGATTCTTCATAAATTTCCCATTGGGGATGATCCGGGCCAATGTGACAGTTGTTACAGGTCTCAGGTTTACGCGCTTGTTCTAAGCTAAACTCATGACGGATGTGGCATTTTTGACATTGCCCAACTGACATGTCTGCCGCAGGCCTGCCAACATTATGACAGCTCTCACAGGCAAAACGGGTCACGGCGGGACCTTCTAGCGCTCCAATTGCGTTACGGGCTTTCACCTGCTCTGGCACAAAGCCACCTTCAGGAATAGCTTCATACATTTCCAGTAGCTCGGGCTCAAGGTCTTCGGTACCAAAAACAGCGATATAGGCCGGTAAGCTGTGTCTACTCTGATTAAATTGCGCGACCTCACCAGCGTGGCACTTTTCACACATCGCACTTGTCGGCGAGTTCAGAACATAAGTGCCTTCATGTGCGATCGCACCTGGATAATCCGAAGCTACCTCGTGACAATTCTCACAAGTAACGTTGGCAGCGGCCATCGTACTGTGACCATATTGCTCCACAATGCCGGGTGTTGCGTTGCGGTGACAGGTCACACATTCATTCGTACTGTTTACCAAAACATTTTGTGAGGTTACCTGAGGTTGTAGGATTACCGCCTGATTTACGGCTGCAAGGATGAGAGCGATACCGGGGACAAAAAGTACGGCAACCAGAGCAATGATTAAGACACGAGCATTCCCGCGCCTAGAACTTGGCTGCTCATTCATAACAAACACCCCCTGTAATAATTTTTGTAAAAAACCCCCTCCCACATAGTATAGGAGAAAATGAATTTTTAGCAAAAGTGACACCTATCAGGTTGTTCTTATACCTAACAGATGCCACCAATTACTAATGTAGCGATTGTAGTGACTCTAAGCGGCTCCGCCTTCTTCGCGAAAGCTGTCACGGGCCAACACTGCACCACCGACCACGACAATCGCCCCGGCACCAAGCAAAAACATCAATGTGTCCAGACCTGGCAGATTCTGAGGAGTCGCCTCAGTAGTCTCTTCTTCGGGTACGACCTCGGTCGCGGTATCTTCGGCAGCGGGTTCTTCATCCTGAGCCAGCACGGTCCACAGCGGCAGGGCCAGCAATACAAGCAGCAGCCCCATAATTGCAAACTTCTGAAGTGATTTCCGCATTTCACTTATCTCCTACAGCCATTCAACATAGTGCTAATTGTAATAGATCAAAAAACCCCCGGCAATCATGCCGAGGGTTTTATCATGTTTTGCCGGACGATTACTCGTAGGATTCGAGGTAAGCGATAATGTCCGCCAGCATCTGTGCATCCAGGCGTTTACCAAAGTCCTGCGGCATCACGCCAGATGGATAATTCGGCACCACATAGGCATTCGGGTGCAAAATGCTCATCACCAGATATTGTTCTGGCGTATAGCCTTCCAGGGCTGGATCGCTCAGGCGATCCCCACTGGTCAGCCCAGGCCAAGTGAGTTCGGTTAGCGGTGCAACTGCTGCATTGCTATGGCAGCCGGAGCAGCCCAGCCCACCATTGTAAAGCGATTGACCATTGGCCGCATCAGCTTCCAGTCCGTCGACTTCGCCCACAATTTCATCAACGCGCGCCTTGAGATCGGCACCCTGAAGCTCAGTGATATTCGGTGCAACCGATTCAACATCTGAAGCACCGCCACCAATACCAGGGCGGACAGCGAACTGGTTCACAGCAAGCAGGTCGTCAATGGTCCAGTCACGATCCCAATTCATGACATAATTCATGATATTTTCGATCTGATCATCACGAAGTGGACCACCCGCGCGCTGTGACCATGCCGCCATCGGATTCGGCCAGTAGCTCTCGCTGGTCGGGCGCCCAGAAATAAGCGTGGTCTGGACGAAAGCTGGCAGCGTACCACCCCAGCCCAGATATTCCAGGCGGCTTGGATTTTCAGGATCGTAACCCTTATCAATCGCAGGCTGCATTTGTGTCAGCAGGGACTGGCGCTGATTCTGCAAATCAGCCAGTTGCGCATCAATCTGTTCGATTGGGTTCTCGCCATATTCTTCCTGGATGGAGGCCAGACGTTCATTGATCTGGTCTTTTTCCGCCAGAGTCTTGGTATCAGATTCGAGATCTGCCTGAAGCTGTGGGATCTCTTCTTTGAGAGAAGTCAGTTCTTCAGTCTTCGCGTCGATATCGGCAAAGAAATCGACCCCAAAAAGCGAAGGATTGTTCAGCCCCGGCGCAACCCCCGTCAAACCACGGCCATCCGGGCCGTGGCAGGTGGTGCAGTTCGCCGAGAACAACTCCGCACCATGCTCAACAGACCGTCCCAGGTGTTGCTGATCAAAGGCCAGCATACGACCCTGCTCATTGATGGCAACCCAGCCAACCAGCACCATAATCCCCAGGAATGCGGTAATTCCAACGAGAATGCGGTTCTCTATGCGTTCGACAAGTAAGCGTTTGAGATTCATGACTTTCCTATCTTAGTCGAAGTAGGCCGAATTTTCGTTGATAAAGATGTGTGAGGCGTTCAGGCGACGCAGCGCTTGACCATTTTCATCTGTCTGCACGATTGGCTCGCCGTTTTCATCGAGCACGACTTCACCGTCCTCAACCAGAACCTCATCCCATTCAAGAAGCACATCAATCCGCTTGAGGTTTTCCTGATTTTGGGTAATCACCAGCGCGCCCCAGGCATTGTGAAGTTCGTCGCCATTTGCCGCAAGCATCTTCTCATATTCTTCCAGCGCGGCTTTTAGTTCAGGCGCATCGGCAGGCACCGGGCTAAAACGCAGTGCAGCTATGTTCAGGTGCTGCGCCTGAAGGTAACTCACCAGCGCCTGGTCTCTACCTGAGTCCTGAATCTCTGCATTGAAAGCGGCAACCGCCTCATCTGCATTTTCCTCACCCGCTTGGATCTCACGAGTGATATATGCACCAACCGCCAATTGATCATAGGGAATCGGCCTTAGCGTTCCCATATGATTATGCGCAGGTTCGAACGTCAACTCATGCAACACTTCCACGTCTGCAGAGGTTTTTACACCAAATTCTGGCAAGCCCATATAACTGGACACCACCAAAAATGTAAGCATCAAAAACGAAACAGTGAATGCAAAACGGCGATTGGCAAAACGACGGCTGGGTGTGACGTCGATATACGGCACGATCATCAAGAACACCAGCAAGATCGTCGGGAAGATCACTCCCCAGAAGGTCTTATCACCCAACTTCAGCGCGCCCTGGATCCAGAGGAAATACCAGGGAGCCGTTGTGCCTAACGGCGTGACCTGCGGGTCTGCATGACTTTCAAGTGGCGCATGATAGAACCAGATCACCAGCACGATCATAATAAATGTCGTGACTGCCAACCACATGATCTCGCTGGTCAGGATATCTGGGATAAAGTAAACACGTTTATCCAGTGGCACACGCTTGGCTGTGTCTTCACCGATGTTTTCACTCTGCGGCGGCAAACTGTGTCCATGAATAATCACTTTATAGTAGTGAACACCCGTAAACACAAAGAGCAAAGCTGGCAAAAGCAGCACATGCGCCATATAGAAACGGAGCAAACCGTTTGCGCCCATCTGCGGCGCACCTCGAACAAGCAGGTTGACTTGCTCACCGATAATCGGCGTGGCTTCTGCCATACTCGCGCCGATCGTCACCGCCCATAGCGCCAACTGGTCCCACGGCAGCAGGTAGCCCGTAAAACTAAGGAAGCCGGTAATAATCAACAAAAGCACACCTGTAAACCAGGTGAACTGGCGCGGCTTTTTATAGCTGCCGGTATAAAACGTTCGCAGCATATGTAAGAAGACGATCAAAACCATCGCTTCCGCGCCCAGACGGTGCAGGTCACGGAAGAACTGGCCCAACGGTACATTGTTGAGCATATTCAGCATATCGCCATAAGCAATTTCTGGCGATGGGGTGTACCAGAACATCAAGATGATGCCGGTGATCGTTTCAAAAAACACGAAATAGGTGGATAGCCACCCCAGCCGGAAAGTAGGATACAGACCGGTCATATCCGCGTTGAAATAGCTGGGGCGCATATGCAGCCAGAAGCCATCGGCATGCGGTGTCAGGCGCGGGTTCGGGCGGCGGCTAGGATTTTCACCCCGCAGCGCCTCACGAATGTCCTGAATATTCATGCCGGCAGTCAAGCGCTCGACCGTTTCGTTCACCCCTTCAAAAACGGCCTTTCTCACTCCCTTTTCTTTAACATCATCAAGAAAAGATGGGAACGGAAGTACTGACATTACCACTCTCCTCGCAACACGTTACCCCTCTTGGCGTATAAAGTGTTCACTTAAACTTTACCAGGCCGCAAAATACGTGAACCGGTATCAATCCGAACTGAGGCAATGGTACGACCTTCGATAGCAATAGGATCAACAATCGAATCCGACTCAGCGGTTGTCCCATCAGAGAAAGTGATGGTGGTAAAGAAACGGTCCAAACTGCGTGGTGCGGGTC
>JAIOHN010000853.1 GCA_019912985.1 Anaerolineae bacterium
TCATGAACGTGAATGTCCTGCATCAGCTTCCTCGCTTGATGAGGCGAAAACCGTAATGTGGCATTTTCGCTCCTTCATGTTCATCAATTAGGCGTTCTGGTTTACCTTTGTCCGGAGATGCTGTATTACCAAAGAACTGCCCCACAGGTTGACCAAAACCGCCATATGTGTTTCGCCGATCATCAAGATAGACATACTCCATGACACCATTTCTCATTAGCGCTTGGTCTGCTAACTTACGTCCGTCGCGTGCAGCACTAATTTCCCCCAAGCTAATATCGATGTTCCTGATTAAAGTCGCAGCACGACGATTAATGCTGGACACCTCGGTCAATTGACTTATCACATTGCTATCCGCTTCTTGTTGCTTGAGTTCTTTATAAGCCTTTTGCCATTCATCAACTGTTGGCATGTCATATCCACTTCCCATCCAGGAAATGAATTGACGTATTTCCAGAGGTTTGATCCCAGTAATGAACGCTCGCCAGTAATTCGAACCTTTTACTAATCCAGGAGTAATTCTTGGGTTATAGTCAAGCACTTCATCATACCAGCCAGCCGTGAATGCAGTCACACTGCCAGAACACAAGAAGTATTCAATCTGGATTTTGGTAACTGGCAACCATTGCATGAAAAAATTACCAGACTCTATCCATATCATCGGAAATTGTGTTTCATCAAGCTCTACTCTGAGGTCCATGAATAAGGCTCCTCTCTCAACGGGATTTGTAGAATAGTTTATCGACAATATCTTTACACTGCTCGACCGGTGTTCGCGTTCGATCAAACACATGCGCCTTAGGCCAAGCATCGTTCCGGCGCACCTCATAAATCGTCTCAAAAGTAACGATCGCCATACGTTCATGCCATTCAGAGCTATGGTAATCAATCAAATCGACAATGGTTTGCGATGTCACTAGTAAGATATACGAATATTCATGTAGTTGGTCAAGAATTGGTCCAATTAGAGGTGGATATTCGACAGTGGGAGGATGATTTGCGGGTTCATAGCCGATCTGTGTCATCGGAGAGAGTGTACCGATATAATACGTTGCTACTTCACCTAAGCCAGATAAGGCTGTAAACAGGTGAGATGGAAGTTCGAGACCATATATCTTGTTTTTGCTGCTAAATCCGGTATCCAGAATAAGTGCCACCTGGCTCATATAGCCAGGCTTGTCCACCTCGACAGGCCGAAGGTTGGGCATAAAATCGTCAGTCTTTTTTCGCAGCGCCCAAACTAATGGATCTATCACGCGATAAGCTCGATAGTCAATCATGCGGTTGTTGGGTGTGTGATCCCGTCCGATAGCAGTATTTATACTGAATGAGAGAGCCATCTGATAGTCTTGAGCCATATTTACAAAAGTAGTGCCGCCAGTGACATCAAACTCTGTGTATTCTAGAAGGCGATTATCCACCTGTTCCATTTGATACACGTAGTCCTCTTCATCGAATTGTCTGTCAATCAACTCACGGGGATTTTGCTCTGCCAGATTCGTGTATGGATCTTCGCGTAGGTATTCAAGGGTCTCCTGATCAAGCTGATTGGTTAGCTTATCTGCCTTGGTATAAATTACATGTAGATTGCGACCATGCGGATTAGCTTCAGCACGCTCCATACCCGTGATATATACATTGAACAGATCAGCTATTGAACTGTAGGCGGTATTTTCATGCTCTAAATCATGCAGGCTGACGATAAACCAGATGGTCTGCGCTAGTTTGAGTGGAGCCGCATACTCTTGAATTTCAGCACGGTCACTAAAGGCTTCACCAGCCAAATCGTAAATGACAACAGGTTGTCTGCCTTCAGACATGAACTTATTGAGGCTTAAGACTAGTGGTTGTTGCAGACCGGGATTAGGGATTGTGGAAGTAGTCTGTTCACGCTCAGCAGTCTGCCCACGGATATCCTGAAATTTCGCTAGGGTAAAGTCATCAAGCGCTTCCACATAGGCACGTTGTTTACGTGCTATCTTTCCGATATTGTCCAATGCGAGTGTCAGACTGTTCAGTAGAGTCGTTTTACCATGAGCGGTCATTCCCACAACAGATAAATATACTGGAGCTTGTTCACGCGCATAACGAATATATTTTTCCGGCACTTCTAAGCCACACTCACGACATTGATTTCCCTCGGGAAAGGTTTGTACAGTGCAGCAGTAGGGACAGGCAATACGCGATGTAATCATGAGTCGACTTGATCCTCCATTTCGCAGCCTATGTAATTAAGGATGAATGTTGTTATGTTTTTGATTACGTCCTTTAGTCTCTCACGCTTCTCGTGGGCCTCATCGAAAAAGTTATCGATCCACTCACGGGGACTCCTTGAGTAGACAAACATCCGATCAACCCACTCGTCTTCATCGCGCCAATCTTGAAGATCTAATGGAGATTCATCTGTCACCATCAGGATGAATGCAACATCTTCAAGCTCATATCTTTCAAGAATAGGACTAATCAAAGGGGGGAAACGTGGTGTGTTATCGGGTAACCGCAAACGCTTTTGCGTCGGTGCGGTTCGTTGATTTTGGTCAATTAATTCGCTACGACCGATATGGTGGATAGTGATTATGACATCGTTTGGATCGCAGGTCGCGCTCGACATCAAAGACTGGCGGAAATGTTTGACGAAATTGATTACAACAGTTCTCAAGTCGCGGTTTGTTCTGCGTGTTGAAGCGGGTAACAAAATGACACCATACCTTTTTCCCTCACCTGGACTTGGAAGTTTGGTGCCAGCTTTCCCATCTTGAATTCGATTATAAATTTGCAGTCGAATGTTATTCGTCACATGGCGTAAGTTGCGTTCCATCTTTTCGACACGAGTACCATCATAATAACCCAAGCTATAAACTTGTGACCCAACTTGACTCAACAACATTGTCATGCCTGTACGTGTTGCGTAATATTCGCCTATTTCACGCTGAATGGTGCTGATTATATCCACGATAGCATCGATCAGATTTAGGTTTTGCCCTTGTTGGCGGGCGAATTCCTCAATGAGAGTACTGCGTTTACTGGACCAAGTCACATCGTACCATTCCGCCGAATCAAGCATAAGATGCTGAAAATCGCGCCATTCTAGCTCCGATTTCACAAACAAACGCGCTAGTCCAACCAAACCTTCGTGTAGGGCTACCACACGACGCAAATCGCGAATCGCAGAAGGAGATTTTATGGCACGGACACTACTC
>JAIOHN010000006.1 GCA_019912985.1 Anaerolineae bacterium
GACACGGATGCTGCTCTACGAAACCACGGGCAAGCCCAAAGGCTCCAAGGCCAAAGGCACGAAATCGCTGATTGCGGAGGTCGAGGTCACGGGCAGTTTTGCCGATGGTGCAGCCATCCGCGCCGACGATGAGCAGCACGACGAGGTCATTCCGGTGAAAGTGATCCGCAGCCGGGCCGCCGAACCGATCCCGTTGGAACGCGTGCGCGAACTGCTCAATGATGAGAATTACCCGCGCATGGGCGAATCATGGCGGCAACTGAGCGAAGCAGAGTACAAAGCCTGCCTGGCGGAGTGGGATTAGCTCGCCAACTGCCGCTGGAGCCAGTCAATCACCAGCGTAGCGACATCGGGGCGGTTGGTCAGCATGGCGGTGCCGCGCCCGGCATTCTGTAAGGGCTGGAAGAGCTTATCGCCGTTGGCTGCCGCGTCAATCTGCACGGCAAGATCATAGGACTCCGCATCCTCTTCGCTGACGATCTGGAACAGCGGGCGCGGATTAAAGCGCGTCACATTATCGACCAAGCCGGTATCGAGCGGGCTGAGCAGCACCGCCGTATCACAGGCAAGCACCACCGAACAGCCTGTCAGCGTCAGGTCTGCGCCCGCGCCTGCGCCCACCACGCCGATATGCGCCGGGTCAGCGGTGCCGCTGGTCAGCGCTTCCATCATCACCGTAAAATCGGCCAATCCACCACCTTCACGCAGTTCCATCGACAGCACGGTAAAGCCTGCCTCGTAAAGCTGCGCCGGGAAACTCCCCCAGGAGCTGCGGTCAGTCGCCAGCAGCAGCACCCCCGGCTGACGCACCTCGCGGTTCTGGTACAGATCGCCCACCAGCAGCGCACCGTCACCGGCAGTCACTTCCACCCGCTCCCCGCCGGATTCCTGCGTCCCTAACGGCAGGGGTGGCAGCGCCGCGTTATTCGGCAGCGAGGCCGCTGTCGGTTCATTCTGGCCGATACCACTCACGCTGTTCGGCGGCGGTTCAGTAGGCGGGCCGCTGAATGGCTGCGGGCTGGGCGCGGTGGTCGGGCCAGTGAATGTGTGAGTGGGGGTAGGCGTCGGCACTTCCACGGCACATGCCGCCAGCACGGCCAGCAGCACACATAAAGTTATGGATGTCCATCTGGGATTTGAGGGGATCAAGCGGGACTCGCGAAAATAATCATCCGTTCGCAGCCATCCTCGAACGGCCCCATCTCCGTATCGCCATACACTTCATCAACCTTAAACCCGCTCTGCTGAAGCAGCAGTTTGACTTCGGGAAAGAAGAAGTAGCGGAAGATGACCGGCGCAACCGTGCGCACCACCACGCCATCCTCGGTAATTTCATCGTAGAACCATGTCACCTGCATCAACTGCTGCACACGGTCGAGATAACTCACGGCCTGCTGCATGACCATGTGGCCGCTGTCCGGGTCGATAAATGTGCGTTCCAGGGTCATCGCGTCGCTGTCCTGCGTGGCGAAGGTCTCGCCTGCATTGGGCAGATCTACCACCAGCAGGCCATCCTCGGCGATCCACTGCCGCAGCTTGCCCAGCAGCGCCAGTTGTTCCTCCTGGTCATGAAAGTGCATCAGGCTGTTGTAGGACAGCAGCACCTGCTTGAAGCGCTGCTCCATCTCGTACTTGAGCACATCCGCCTGGATAAACGTGAGCTTATCCCGCACATAAGGAAAGGCGTCCAGCTTGATCTTGGCCCGGTCGAGCATGGCGGCTTCGCTGTCGATGCCGTAGACGCGGCAGCCCTCCTGCGCCAGATGAAACATCACGCGCCCGGTGCCACAGCCAATATCCAGGATCGGATCGCCATATTCTTCTGCAAGCTGGCTGTAAAGCACCAGATCATCGGTCTTATCGGTATGCTCCGCATCATAGTAGCGGGCAATCGTCGCATAAAATGACATATCAGCCTTTACGACTCCTCAAAAATTCTGCCACTGCGTCCAGGTGAGGCGGGGCTGCCCACAACTCAGGGAACAGTTCTCGCTCTGCCTGAAGCGCTTCTTCATAGGGGTGATTGATCCCGGCCAGCAGCAGTTGCTTAATCGCACTGACGACTGCTGGCGACTGCGCGGTGATTGAACGCGCAAACTCCAGCGCATGGGGCAATGCCGCCCCGGCTTCCACCACCTGGTTGACCAACCCCTGTTCCTGCAATTCCTGCGCCTGCATTGGGCGTCCGCGCAGCAAAATCTCCATCGCGCGGGCATAACCGACCAGCCGCAGCAGCCGCTGGCCTGCACCCCATCCAGGAATCAATCCCAGCCGGATATGAACCAGCCCCATGCGCACGTTGGCATCGACAATACGCATATCACACGCCAGCGCGATCTCGCTGCCGCCGCCCAGAGCATACCCGTTGACCGCCGCGATTACCGGAAACGGCAGGTGTTCCAGCGCCAGCAGCGCATCCCCCATCAGGCGGCTCACGCGCGCCCCTTCTTCCGCCGCCGGGTAGCGGCTCAATTCCTCAAGATCGCCCCCGGCGCAAAACGCCAGACTGCCCGCCCCGGTCAGCACCAGCACCCGCACATCCGGGTTGAGCCGAAGCTGCTGGATCGCCTCCGCGAACTGCTGCATCATCTCCAGGTTGAGCGCATTATGGGCTTCGGGGCGGTTAAATGTGAGTACAACCACGCCATCGTCGTCGGCTTCCATGTGGATTTTTTCACTCATGCGCAGCAGTTTACCGCGTTCTGCCGAAATTCTAAAGGATTTGCTAAAGGCATAACCTTTTGCTAAAATGCCGCCGATTTCAACAGGATACGCCCGATAATGAGGATCACCTGATGCAACGACTGTTTTTGAAATTAGTTCTTTCCAGCTTGCTTCTCCTCTTCAGCAGTATCGTCAGCGCGCAATCCAGCGATTTACCCACTACATTGAACACCCGCACCAACCTGCGCAGTGGCCCTGGCGTCGAGTGGAATATCCAGGGAACCTATGATGGTGGCACGCCCATCCGGCTGGACGGGCAGGCTTATGAAGGCTCATGGGTGCGTGGAATCGTACCGGATGGCAATGTAGGCTGGGTCATCACCACCGCAGTCAACATCTCGCCGGAACAGGCCAGCGGTCTGCGCGGTATCTGGGTTGATGAACCCTTCAGCCTGCCCGCCCCTGCAGGTGGCAGCGCGCCAGCCCCAGCCCAACCTCAAAAACCTGAAGCGCCGCAGCAAGCACCGGCAGCGCAGCCTCCGGCAAGCGCACCCCAGGGCGGCGGTATTGAAACCACCATCGCCGCACAGATGAACATGCGCAGCGCTCCGAATACCAGCGGCGCGGTGATCACGCAGTTGAACGGCAGTGAAACCATTCGTGTGAGTGGGCGCAATCCTGACAGCGACTGGGTTTTTGCCACGCTGCCGGATGGCACCGCCGGATGGCTGTTTGCGGCATATGTCTATCTCAGCCCGGAGCGTATTGAAGCGCTACCCGTGGTGCAGGGGAATGTCGCCCCGCCGCCAGCCAGTGCCGCTCCCGAAGAAAATCCCCCGGCAGCCGAAGCAGAAGCACCACCACCTGCGGCCCCGGTCGTCAATACCGCGCCGGTCAGCGGCTTCAACCTGGGCGGGCATGTCCAGGGCCTGAGTGCGACCACTGTTTCAGCCATGCGGCGTTCCGGCATGACCTGGGTCAAGAAGCAGTTCCGCTACAGCGGGCAGGATCCTACCGCCGCCGCCGGGATTATTAACGAAGCACACGGCAACGGTTTCCGCATCCTCATCGGTATTGTCGGCGATGCAGGCAGCGTGAATGCCCCCGGCTATTTTGAGCAGTTCGCTGCTTTCCTGGGTGGTGTCGCTGCACTCGGTGCCGACGGTATCGAAGTCTGGAATGAGCCGAACATCGACCGTGAATGGGCCGCTGGCAGTATTGACCCGGCCCGTTACACTGAAATGCTGCGGCTGGCTTATAACGCCATCAAAGGTGCTAATTCGAACACGATGGTTGTCAGCGGCGCACCCGCTCCCACCGGCTTCTTTGGTGGATGCAGCGGTGCAGGCTGTGACGATGATGCGTTTGTACGCGGCATGAGTGCGGCTGGCGCAACCCGTTATATGGATTGCATCGGCGCACACTATAACGAGGGTATTCTCTCGCCACGACAGACCAGCGGCGACCCGCGTGGCAACAGTGGACATTACAGCCGTTACTTCTGGGGCATGGTCAATACCTACAGCAGCGCAGTGGGCGGCGCACGACCCATCTGTTTCACCGAACTGGGTTTCCTCTCACCCTCCGGTTTCCCGCCACTGCCCGGTGCATTTGCATGGGCAGGCGATACCAGCGTGGCCGAGCAGGCCCAGTGGATTGACGAGGCGGTCTCACTGGCCGCAGGCAGTGGACGGGTCCGTTTGCTGATTATCTGGAATGTCGATTTTACCAACTACGGCTCCGACCCGATGGCTGGTTACGCCATGATTCGACCGGATGGCTCCTGTCCAGCGTGCGACGCCCTCGCCAATTGACCCCCATACATCCAACCTCACACAACCCATCAGCGCAGGGTATAATCGTCCTTTACCCTGCGCTGGTTGGCGCAGGCTGTTACCGAATCTGAAGGAATTGACGCTAAGGGAACTCGATGTCAGAGATTCGTGAAGAAACACAAAATCTGCCGCCTGTCAGCAGAACTCCCGCGAGGAGCGGGGGGGGCGGCTGCTGGATACCCGCTTTAATCACCGCATTTGTCGTATTTGTTTTAGTGATCGTTGGCTTATTTCTACCCCCTGTTGATCTCTGGAACCGGCTGTTCGGCACGCAGTACGCGGTGTTGAGCGCAGATGCCAATGCCATCGCTGCCGATGGCCTCACCCTGGTTGTAGACCCGGCAAATCCTGGCCGCGATTTTGGTGTCGGGCTGGATTCAATCCCGGTGGCGACCTTCCTGAACGGCGGCACCAACCAGTCCTGGGCGACGACCGCTTTAGCGGCAGCCCCGGCTTATCTGGCGCTGCAAAGCCCGGTTTATACGATTGAAACCACCGGGCAGGCCCCGGATGAAGTCTCACTTGATATTACGATTCCACCCACGGCTGGCGACCCTGATGTGTTGTCGATTTACGCCTGGGATGCTGCGGATAACGAATGGCATTTTGTGCCTTCCAGCCGCAGCAGTGACAACCTGATCACAGCGCGCACGGAAACAGTGCCGCAGCATCTGGCACTGTTCCAGGTGGCACCGCCACAGCAGCCGACCGTGCTGGTTTCGGTGGATGTCGTGCAAACCCTGTCCTCGGATGTCGCGGAACTGGCGACGATTGTCGCGCCAGCCGGTTTGCAGCCGACGGTGCAAGGCACCCTCACGGGAAGCCTGGCCGCCGGATTTGACATGAACGCGAGTTATGTGGTGATGCCGGTGCTGCGCAACTATGT
>JAIOHN010000854.1 GCA_019912985.1 Anaerolineae bacterium
ACTCCCTACAGCCCCGGCATGAGATTTCGTGTTCGGAAATATGAAACTTTTTTGAAATTTGCCCGTGACGAGGCCGTTATCCGGCCTCGCCGCCCGTCCACATGGCATTTTGTTTGACATCCCTTTTTCCCTTTCCTATCCCTGATCCCTTGTGCCCTACGAGGCCGGGAGATGCAACACGACAGGGAGAATACACATGGACAGGGAAGCCATCCGCGCCAGAATCCGCTCGCAAATCAAGCCTTTTTCCAGCGAACAACGCTACCCCACCGGCTGGAACGATGACATGTCCTTTGAGGAAATCCACGACGCGCTGACGCCGAGCATCAACCGCCTGATGCGCTACTACCGCTATGTCGAAGTGGACATCCCCGACATGATCGCCACCGGCTTCATGCGCCTGTGGGAAGAACTGAGCCAGCAGCCCGACCTGCTGGCCGACAAGGATCAGGGCGGCGCGGTCAAATGGGTGATGTACCGCTCCGGCATCTCCCACTACCGCAAGTTCCACCGGCGCGAGATGTATCTCGAAGACCTGGCGACCCGCAGCGGCGAACCCGATGACTTCCTCATCGACGGCTACGAAGGCCATTTCTATACCGACCACTCGGAGTATTCCCGCCGTGTCGATCTGCGCCTTGACATCGAGCAGGCCATGCGGCAGATGGCCGAAAAATACCAGGACAGCCGGGCGCATCTGGCCGCGCTCTACTACATCACCACCAGGGTGACGCTGGAAGACGCGGCGGCCCTGGCCGAACGCAGCGGCACGAAAACCGCATGGTGGCTGACCAGCATCGTCAAGCCCATGCGTGAGGAATTGTGTGAGATGTTCGGGCTGTCCCGCCCCGGCAAGACGACCTGGCAGGAAAAGGTGCAGGCCGGGCGCGAAACACCCCTGCTCAAGCTGGTGGAACGTTTCGAGGCGGACGGCGACGAACATATGGCCGCCACCGTGCGCGGGCTGGCGGAGAACGAAAGCACGAAGGCGATGATGGAAAAGCTCGGCCTGCCCAAAACCCACGTCCACTACCTGCGGCGCAAGGCCCATGAGGAGTTAAACCGGGCCTATGGCTGCATCGCCTAGCGATCAGCGGCTGCCCGGCATTCATCCTTCATAAGCGCCACACACCACCCCATCGGAATCAGCACCGGAATATGCGCTAGAGCGTTTTCGCTTTGTCTCCTCACTAGGCAGCCGAGGCGA
The DNA here is from genome assembly GCA_019912985.1 of Anaerolineae bacterium. Taxonomy (GTDB): domain Bacteria; phylum Chloroflexota; class Anaerolineae; order Aggregatilineales; family Phototrophicaceae; genus JAIOHN01. Next base: position 1,208 of record JAIOHN010000854.1, read on the forward strand.
GCCGCGCGGAGCGTACAAAGATGTACGTGAGCACGGCGAGCCGCAGGATAACGACGTGAGGGGGCAAATGGAATATGCTCTAAGGGGCGCTGCCCCTCGCGCGGCCAAGTGCCGAAGCCAAAAAATGACGGTTTCCGCCAGCGGAGCCTCCGTAATTTTTTGCCCAGGCCCTTCCTGGGGAAGGGTTCGGCACATTGACCTTGCTACCCCCGCTCTCGCCGAGGGGCAGGGGTTGAAAGTTTTTTCAACCCCAAGCCAAAGGAAAGAGAGCGATGACGAACGACGAAACGACCCCCCGCATCTATGTGGCCTGCCTTGCGGCCTACAACAACGGCAAGCTGCACGGCGCGTGGATCGATGCAACGCAGGAGCCGGATGCCATCTGGGAAGAAGTACAGGCGATGCTGAAGGCATCCCCGAAGCCGGGAGCCGAGGAATGGGCCATCCATGACCATGAGGGCTTCGCCGGTATCCGGCTGTCCGAATGGACATCTTTCGAGCGGGTGCATGAACTGGCGCAGTTCATCAGCGAGTACGGCGATCTGGGCGCTCAGGTGCTGGCCCATTACGGCGACAACGTGAAGGAAGCCCGCACAGCCCTCACCGACCGCTACCGGGGCCAGTACCGCAGTCTCGAAGAATACGCCGAGGAACTGACGACCGATATATCCCCCATTCCCGATCACCTGATCCACTACATCGACTATGAAGCGATGGCGCGGGACATGGAACTAAACGGCGACGTGTTCACCGTCGAAACCGGCTGCGAGGAAGTCCATGTTTTCTGGGCCTACTGACCCACAACCAAAGGAGCAAAAACCGTGAGCAAAGCGCAATCCGCAACCCGAAGGAAGAACATGGATGACACGCTGACATGGAACGGCATTACCCTGCTCGTTACCTACGCGCCGGACGCCTCGGACGCCTACCGGAAGATTTACGGCTACGCGCTGGCCCACCTCGAAATCAGGAGTGTGTCGCCGGATAGAGCACCGCTGCCGATCACCGCCACCGGCTACTATTCCCATTTCACCCGCGCCGATAACGTGGAAGCGTCTGGCGGCCCGCTCGCCTATGTCCGGGCGTGGCTCGACAACGCGGCAAACTCCCCGGAATGGCAGGTGCAACAGGCGAAAGCGGCTCAACTATCCCTCTTCTAGGAAGCAGTTTTAATGCGCTTATCCGAGGGTGCATGGAAGCGCCAAACAGCCTATACTTATCTTGGTAGATTAAGCATCAGGAGTTGACCATGCACGAGGCGTTGCATGACTACCTTCAGGCTGTAGAGCGCGAATTCAGGACGGGCATTGCTGCCGAACATGCCTACCGTCCGGCGCTGGAACGCCTGCTGGAAGCGGCAGAGGATGGACTGAACGCCGTCAACGATCCGAGACGGAGCGACATCGGCGCACCGGATTTTCAGGTATTGCGCGGGCAGACTACCATCGGCTTTGTCGAAGCCAAAGACCTCAATATTCCGCTGGGCAGAGTAGAAAAAACCGACCAGATGCAGCGGTATCTGGCCGGGTTCAGCAATCTGATTCTCACCGATTATCTGGAATTCCGCTGGTATGTGAAGGGGCAGCATCAGCAGACGGTACGCATCGCCGCCGCGAATGGGCGCATCCGCCCCGACAGAAGCCAGTTTGACGCCCTGGCACACATGCTGCGCAGCTTCACCCAGGTCGTTGTGCCGACGATCAACACCGCGCAGGAACTGGCTGAACGCATGGCGGCCAATGCCCATCTGATCCGCGACCTGATCTACAACGACTTGGAAAGCGACGACCCCAGCCCGAACCTGACCGCCCAGCGGGACGCCTTTGCACGGACACTGCTTCCCGACATCGACAACGCGCAGTTCGCCGATATGTACTCGCAAACGATAGCCTATGGACTGTTTGCATCACGGATCAATTTCACCGGCGACCCCGCGCACTTCTCCCGGCGCGGCGCGGGCGAGGACATCCCCCGCACCAACCCGTTTCTGCGCAAGCTGTTTCTCAATATCGGCCTGGACTTAGGCCCTCGCGTCACGTTCCTGGTGGACGCGCTGGCCGATCTGCTGGCACATACGAACGTACACGAAATTCTGAAAGATTTTGGGAAAGCGACGCGCCGGGAAGACCCGATGGTGCATTTCTACGAAACGTTCCTGCGGGAATACGATCCCCAACTGCGCGAACAGCGCGGCGTCTACTACACGCCGGAGCCAGTGGTCAGCTACATCGTGCGCAGCGTCGATCACCTCCTGCGCGAGCGGTTCGGACGGCGGGACGGCCTGGCCGATACCGACACGCTCATCCTCGATCCGGCGACCGGCACAGCCACGTTTCTGTACTTCGTCATGCAACAGATTTACGAGACCGGATTCACGGGTCAGGCAGGCATTTGGAAGACCTACGTGCGCGACCATCTGCTGCGCCGGATATTCGGGTTTGAACTTCTGATGGCTCCCTACGCTGTGGCCCACATGAAGCTGGGTCTGCTGCTGGATGACCTGCACTACACGTTCGATGACAATCAGCGGCTGGGGGTTTACCTCACCAACACGCTGGAAGAGGCGGCGAAAAGCAGCGAAACTCTGTTCGCGCAGTTCATCAGCGAAGAGGCGGACGAAGCGGCGGCGATCAAGCGCGATAGGCCCATCATGGTCGTGCTGGGCAATCCGCCATATAGCGGCCATAGTGCCAACAAGGGGGAATGGATAGACGGCCTCGTGCGTCACTACTACTTCGTGGACGGCAAGCCGCTGGGCGAACGGAACCCGAAATGGCTGCAAAACGATTATGTAAAGTTCATCCGCTTCGGTCAGTGGCGCATCAACGAGACCGGCTCAGGAGTCCTGGCGTTCATCACGGACAACAGTTATCTGGACAGCGTGACGTTCCGGGGGATGCGCCAGCAGTTGATGGAGACGTTTTCCGACATCTACATTCTCGATCTGCATGGGAACAGCAAAAAGAAGGAAACCGCGCCGGACGGCTCGCCCGACCAGAACGTTTTCGACATAACGCAGGGCGTTTCAATCGGCATATTCGTCAAAGATGAAGATAAGCAAGGGCCTGCACGAATTCACCATCTTGACTTGTGGGGCAAGCGGGAAAGCAAGTATCAGTGGTTGTTTGAACATGACATATCCACAACCGATTGGGCTGATATAGAGCCGCTTTCGCCGCACTATTTCTTTATTCCACGCGATAATGACCTGAAGCCAGAATACGAACAAGGCTGGAAAGTCACAGATGCGTTTCCGGTAAACGTCTTGGGCTTCCAGTCTCACCGTGATTCGTTTGCTGTGGACTTCGATTATCCGACAATGCGCCAGCGCATCTTCGATATGAAAGACGAGAAAATCAGCGACGTAGAACTGCGCGAACGATATGGGCTAAACGATAACCGGGACTGGAAGCTGAGTACCGCACGGAACACTGTTCGCGGACTTGAGGATTGGGAAGAGCATTTGATCCAATGCTCATACCGTCCATTTGACAACAGATATTGCTATTTCAGCGAGGTTGCGATGGATTACCCTCGCCGGGAATTGATTCAGCACGTCTCAGGGAAGGAAAATCTGTGCCTGAATACCATGCGCCAGACAAAAATGAGCGTTTGGCGACATGCGCTTGTATCGGACAATCCCGCCCCTGCGGTGTATGTGGAGATCAAAGATGGTTCCTCTATCTTCCCGCTTTATCTCTATCCTGAAAAAAGAGAAGGAGAAATGTTCAGCGTCGACGATGACGGTAGCCCCTGGCCGTTGAGCGATCAAAAGCGGCGGCCCAACCTGAACCCGCAGTTCGTGCAGGAAATGGCGGACAGGCTGGGGTTAGCATTCATCACCGATGGCAGCGGTGATTTGCAGGCAACCTTCGGGCCGGAAGACATATTCGCCTATGCCTATGCGGTATTCCACTGTCCGTCCTACCGAGAGCGTTACGCCGAATTCCTGAAAATCGACTTCCCGCGTCTGCCGCTCACCGGCGACCTGTCGATATTCCAGGCACTCGTAAGATACGGTGCAGAACTGGTGGAATTACACTTGATGCAAAGTGCGAAGTTACGGCAGTTCCAGACCACCTATCCCATCGACGGGAGCAACGAGGTAGCCAGCGGCTATCCAAAATTCACCGACACCGATCAGCGCGTGTGGATCAACCGGGAACAGTATTTCGAGGGCGTGCCGGAAGAGGTATGGGAGTTTCACATAGGCGGCTATCAGGTACTCGACAAATGGCCGAAGGATCGGCGAGGTCGGCAACTAGACTATGACGACATCCGCCATTACCAGCGGATCGTCGTGGCCCTCCGGGAGACCATCCGCCTGATGGACGAAATCGACGCGGCCATTCCCTCCTGGCCGCTGGAATAGTCCCCAATTATCTCTTAGAGAAAGGTGTCATCTCTCAATGGCGGACATTTTTATTTCTTATAGCCGATCTGATCGACTCACTTTAGATCAGCTTCTACCGCAGATACACAACGCTTTTCCTAACCATATCGTATGGTTTGATGAAAAGATTCCTGGTGGCGATGATTGGTGGCAGAGAATCCTGGAAGAGATTAGTAAATGTCTCCTGTTTCTACACCTGATTTCGGATGAAGCGGTTGAGTCAGAACATTGCCAGAATGAGTTGCGTCACGCATTGGATTTGAACAAACCCGTTGTGCCTGTTCTTATTCGTCGCCTTCGCACTGATTACCTGGATGATGATTACACTGGCAGTTTGCTGGATGATCTGATTGATGAGTTAAAGAAGAAGCAACGCATCGACCTCTCAGGCGGTTTGGACGGCCATTCAACTTCTAAACTCTGGGGAACGATGACCCAGATATTATTCGCGTCTCCAACTCCGTCAGACCGGCACATTACGTTATCACGTAAGGAACGCTGGATTTTGTCTAACCAGTTTGCAATTCTGGCAAAACTGTATCCCGAAGATGCCGACAGTTACGACAATATGCGCGAAATCGTCGAGAGCGGCTATGAGTTGAATTACGACTGGATCACCGAATATATTTACGATGACCGCTATACGATGACCCGCGAGGACTGTTTGGAAGTGCTTGATATTCTTGATATGTTTAGCACGTTGCAGTCCGCTTATGAGGAGATAACGGATAAATCAGGCATTGACGATGTATGGGTACATTTCGCCGGATTTGACGGCAACAACGAAACGAAATACATGGCGTATACGCGCTTCCTGGTCGAACAGGAAGGAAAATTTACCTGGCTGCTTGCCAACGAACGCCCTTACGACCGCTTTAACAGCCATCATCCGATCCTTCACCGCTATCGTGCGATGCTTAAGGAATGGGAAAAAAGCCCGGATCGGCGCAATCTGACCAAAGACGACCTTATTCGCATCACGTCGGTAAAGGTGCAATACGACCCCGGTCGTTGATAGTGACAAGGCTTTGCCGATGCTCCGCCACCGCCTGGGCCGAAAGCGCCACCCAACTCACCGGAGTCGAGTGGCAATACGTCAAAGTGTTGTAGAAGGACTTCCAGGAGCTACAGGCGACCACCTTCGCCGACTGCGCCTACCTGGGGTCAATGCAGACCGGCATGTTTGACTGAGAATTGATATGGTTACAATACACGCCTCAATCCAATTCCTATAAAAATCTATTATTTGCGTAGTAAAATGGCAAACTATATAGCACGCTAGTTCTGTCACATTACCGCATGGGAATTTAGGTGACAGGCGCATAACAGAGTGAGCGGATAAATGCGTAGTGAACGAGCACAAGCCCGTATCCGTGAATTAATGTCCATATTCGTCACCGAGATGAAGGGGGCATCGTCTCAAAATGATACCTATGTGAACCAGCTTGCTGAAAATGTTCTAGTGCCACTATTTAAGATCGCTCATGGCTGGAATGCCCTCCGCAATCTTAATGAAATCGAACGTCGTAATTTCCCCGCCATAGATTTGGCCGATGATGACGCGCGAGTCGCTATTCAGGTGACAGCAACCCCCGACAGCCGCAAGGTCAAGGAAACGTTGGAGACTTTTATTAATCACAAGCTGTATGACAAGTATGATCGTCTCATCATCTACATTCTGACGGAGAAGCAGCGGACTTATTCAGGGAGTGGTTTCGCTGAAATCCTAGACGGAAGGTTCTCTTTTGATAAAGATGATGACATCTGGGACTATCGTGATTTTCTAAACACCACAAATGGTTTGGCTTTTGAGTCGGCCTGGCGAATAGAACACATATTGGAACAGCATTTTAGCGACAATCAGGGTGCTTTCTTCCACCACGAGCAGGCCACACAAACGGAAGAAGTTTTCCTAAACCTTCTTGAACTAACGTTGCCGAATGAATTATTTGTTGCCCAAACCGCTGTTGACCGGGAAGGGGTCATAAAGGAATCCAAACACCGGAGAATTCGTCTCAATCAGTGGAGTGCGGCACGTGACATCATTCGAGCGGCATTAGAACAAGAGGGTCTGGGTTTCGGCACGGATTGGGTTTGTCATGAAGGAAAGATCATTACTTTCCACGCCTTGAATAATCCTGATCTCCCACTGCACAAGGTCATAGATTCCGGCACAGTGGAAACCTTCGCCCCGGATTCCTTTTACGGTATAGATGAGGACTACGAGCGCGTGTTTAAGGATTTGCTCAGGCGAACACTACAACAAAGTTTATATCACCTGGGGGTGCAGTGGCAAAACGAAGATAAGCTCTATATTTTCGTTGATCTTGGCGGCGAATTGCTTCGCCGGGAAACATGGCCTGGCTCCAAAGATGGCCGGATGGTCTATCGACGCATCATGAAGGACAACAAGCCGGATGAAGCCTTACGCCACGAGCATTTTGGATTTCGCACCCAGTTTAAGCGTTTTGGAGAGCAGTGGTATCTGGTGATTACTCCTGAGTGGTTTGCCAGCTACGACGGCTATCAGAAGGACAAATTCGGGAACTTCGTAGAGTGGAAAAAGCGCAATGAAAACAACACACATGTTGCCACTCACGCTCGTTTTATTGCACATTTCTTGAAAGACAAACTAAACAAGCATCCCCTTCCCTTGTTCGACGACGATGCGTTTGAGGAGGATGTGCCCGGAAACCCCTCGTTTTTGAGTTTTGGCGAATTCGTTTCATTCAGTGAAGCGCCTGCTCTCGATGATAATGCCTATTTACCCAACAAGAAGGCATCATCCAAGCAAGAGCCGGAAGCTGACACCGATCAGCCCATACAAATGACCCTCTTAGAGCCATGAGAATACGTCAGATTTCTGAGCCACAGCTTGCATTCGGTCAAAATAACCACGTTTGCCCCCGTGCTGGCATTATGAAATACGGTGTCTACGATACCAACATGACAATCCGACCTTCCCGGATCGTTGTCGGCGCGGTCGGCAGCAGTCAAAATCTCAATGAACTCAATACCTGGCTGGAACGCTGTCGCGGATTCATCCCCCCACAAGAGGACAGTGAGCAGCCTAACCTGCGTGCCGAGTTCTGCGGGTTCAACAACAACATTGGTTTTCGGGCCGAATTGGTATTTGGCGAGGAAGTCAGCCGCTTTATCCGAAACCGCGACTTGCAGGAAGTCATTAAGCTTCAAGACTGGAATCGTCGTGTAAACCAGGCCGTTGAACTCTACTTTCGACAGATCAAGTTCCTAGCCCAAAATCGTCCGGTAGATGTTATTGTCTGTGTGATTCCCGATGAACTTTACGATCTCGTCTCGAAAATGCAGCTACCTTCGATTGAAGAGAGTATTGAAGATGACCAGACGGACGATTTGTATGAGGTTAACTTCAGGCGCTTGCTCAAAGCCCGCACCATGCACTTAGGCAAGCCCCTCCAATTAGTCCGGCAGAAAAGTCTGCAAAAGAATCCGCGCGGAATGCAGGATGATGCGACCCGCGCCTGGAACTTCACTACTGCACTCTACTACAAGGCCAACCAAGCGACTGTACCCTGGAAACTCATCAGCAATATCAATCGCCCTTCCATCTGCTATGTGGGCATTGGATTTTACCGCAGCCGGAATCGCCAGACGCTCAATACCAGCCTTGCCCAGGTATTTGATGAGCTAGGGAATAGTGTTATTTTGCGGGGTACGCCCATTGATACAGACAAGGATGATCGCCGCCCCCACTTAAAGGCGGAGCAAGCGGAACAGTTGCTATCGCAGGCCCTGAACGAGTACGAAATCGCCCTTGATACCTCACCAGGGCGGGTCGTTTTACATAAATCTTCCAACTATAACGAAGCAGAGTTAGAAGGGTTTCGCGCAGCCACCGATGCCATGCGCGTCAACTCGGTGGACTTTGTTACTCTGTTAGATGCTGATATGCGGCTTCTCCGTCATGGGAATTATCCCCCTTACCGAGGTATGCACGTGGAATTGGATCAAGCGAACCATTTGCTTTATACACGCGGTTTTGTCCCTTACTACGAGACGTACACTGGAAAATATATCCCGGAACCCCTTGAAGTGAGAATCGCCGAGGCGGACGAGTCGCCAGATAATATCTGCGACGAAATCCTGAGCCTGACCAAAATGAACTGGAACAACACGCAGTTTGACGGCAAATACCCCATTACGTTGGTGTGTGCCCGCCGCGTCGGTCAGATTATGAAGTATCTTGGGGACGATGAGCGCCCACAGATCAACTACAGTTTCTATATGTGATTTACGACTTATCCGAAGTTTGTCGGCATACGAAAAGACAATCTTTATACGCACCCTGCGTAAGCAAATGAGGCTTAATGGAGGCACATTGATGGATGCGAATCTGCTCTTAGCTTTTGCCGCCTTTGCCGGGGCAGTTGTCGGCTCTGCCGGAACAATCTTCGTCAATGCTCGTATTGCGGATAAAGACCGCCTGGAACAACGGCGTAGGGAGCGAACGGAATTCATTCTCCATTCCATTCAGGCACTGGTACAGCTATTTGCGCAATATGAGGAATTCATACAGAAGGATGCTGGCGCATTTAGGAGCGTGGTGGAACGCAGCGCAATCCATGCCCGCATCATTGGGCAGGCTATCGCTGAAATCCTTGCAGTTGACGATCCGGTGCTCTCGGAGATTGCCACCGACAGGTTGACTCCGAATATGGTAGAAGCAAAAGACAATCCTGCGGAACATAAGAAATATGGAGACTTCAAAAACAGGAACCGAAATGCGATGATGGACGCACTCAAGCAGCTTGGTCAATTGATGCGAGAGACGATCTCATCACAACCCTAATGCTCGACAGCGAAACACTATAGATAATTCTGTTCCATTTTACCGCCCGCGATGGTGCAAAAAGCCAGATCGCGCACGCCAGTTAAGCGATTAGTATGGCTTGCCTGAAACAGAACTCTATTGTATTGTTTCAAACATGGATTTCCTGCATGATCCAAACGGCAACCGAAAATATCTCACAAAGGCGGAGCGCCAGGCGTTTCTGGCCGCCGCCCTTGAGGAAGAGCGCGACAGCCGCACCTTCTGCGAAATGCTCCATTACAGCGGCGCACGTATCTCCGAGGTGCTGGCGGTCACGGTAGGCCGCGTCGATCTCGATCACAATGCCGTAACCTTCCAGAGCCTCAAGAAACGCCGCGAGGGAGTATTCCGCACCGTGCCCCTGCCCCCGGACTTTGTGGAGCGCCTTGACTTGGTACACGGCATCCGGGAGCAGCAGCGGCAGAACCGGCGGAATAAGCGCCTATGGACATTCAGCCGGACGACCGGATGGCGCACCGTCAAACGGGTGATGCACCGGGCAGGCATCACGACCGAAAGCGCGGCCACCGCCAAAGGCTTGCGGCATGGCTATGGCGTAGCGGCAGTGACCAGCGAAGTGCCCCTGAACATGGTGCAGAAGTGGCTCGGCCACGCCGACATCGCCACCACCGCCATTTACGCCGACGCGCTCGGCGAGGAAGAGCGCCAGATCGCCGCCCGGATGTGGAATACACATTAAACTCTTAAAAATGACAAGCATAAGGCATCTTGGCTAGATGAGGATGGACAACGTGTCCAAACAGCTTCCCAGAGAGATCATTTCCCTGGTTCATAACGTGGAACTGAATAAGGTTAGGTGGTGGGATAAGGCTATTCAACGGTTGGTAGTTGCTACAGTCTGGTTAGCAGGTAAGCCCTTGTCCTTACATGAGATCATCGACTATTGCTCTGCTCACTTGTCACTTCAACTTGAACCTAGCAGGGTACAAAATCACATTTCCGAATTATGCTCAACCGGGATACTCCTGTCGAGTCGGCACGCAACAGGCGAGGATGCTTACCAGATTTCTGATTCCCACAAAATAGATTTTGAAAACGAAATCCAAACCAATGAGCAGCTAGAGACAAGGGTCAGGCAGGAATTCATAGCCAAGATCAATAACTGTGATCTGGGATTAGACTCGCAGCAAGTCTGGCAGTCCTTTAATAATGATTTTCTCATTCCGTTTGTCCGAGAGATGGGAGCACGAACATTAAGTTTGCTCTCTCAAGATGGAATTGCCCTTGAGGAAAGTGGAACTTTAATGCGCTTCCTGTCTTGTTACCCTGAAAACACATGGGATCAATTGCAAAAAGCAATTCTCGATTTTCTTGATCCTTCGTCTCCTGATATTGGGTCATTCATCCTTCAATATCTGAATGCCTTTTTTCTCTTGGAAGCAGGCAGTCTCAGAGATGAAGAGTTAGCCGAGGTAGAACGGGTGATGGGTAAAGCTCCATCTCTCACCCTGTATTTGGACACCAACTTTTTGTTTTCCGCATTGGATCTGCGTGATAGCAAATATGAGGCCGCGCAGTATCTAATGAAGCTCATTGAACAAATACCCAATGTCAGCGCAGAATTCTGGGCACTTCCCATCACTGTCGAAGAGGCTCAAGGTGTCCTTGTGAATGTTGCAAAATCTATCAAGAATGTAAGGAACTCACAGGGCTTATATCGAGCGGCATTGGGAGGTGGGCGCGGTCTCGATGATTTAGCACGGAAGTATCTGCGTGTTGCGGGACAGTCTGGCGTAAGCATCACCGTTGCAGACTATTTTAGACCCTATACTCATGACCTGTTATCAACGCTCGAATCAAAGGGAATATTGGCTGATGAGGCCACAGATATTTCGGCTTATCTGGAGTCAGACGCAGTATCCAAAGATATTAGGCTAGTTGAGCGGTACGAGGAATGGAACAATCCGCGTCAAGCCCACTATCGAAAGAACCAAGCCGCAATTGAGCATGACGTAGTGCTATGGCACGTTGTTAACGATAAACGGTCGCCTTTGCCCAAGCCACCTTTAGATACAAGGTGCTGGATCGTCACTCTTGACCACCGCTTCATTGGGTTCGACAGCCATAAGAGACGACGTGGGAAAAGTCATCGCCCTCCAATATGTGTCCATCCCGCATCCCTTATACAAATGCTACAGCTTTGGCTTCCGCGCTCAACAAACTTTGAGGAGCTTGTGCTAGGCACTCTTCGCCCCATCTTTACCCGCAGCTTCGATCCAGAAGCCGAAGAGGTCACATGGAACATCCTACAGCATCTGTCAAGATATGAAAACCTGGACGACCTCTCAGACGAAGCGATACAGGCTACTTTAGTCAATGATATTCTGCGCCAACGATTGCGGACTGAGGACGAGCCAGAGAAGCAATTTGAGCTAGTGCATGAGGCGCTATTGGAGCAGGATCGTGAAATCAGGGGAGAGTTAAGCAAAAAGACCGAGCAACTTCAAAAATTAAGCACTAACCTGTCTCGTGAACAGCAAACCCGTGAGGAGCTAGAAACGCGAGTTAGGGAACTTGAGCAAGAGAAAACCGCAGAACAGATACTACAACAGACACAAAAGCAACGAGGACTTTTCGCCGGGGCCGCAATTGCCGTTTTGATGTTGATTATCTACTTCGGTGCATTCGCTTGGCTACAACTTCACATTCTGTCGTGGCGGCAAGCAATCCTCTATTATGCCATCTTGATATTTTTATGGGCTTCAATTTTCGACTGGCGAGGAGCTAAACTGGAAAGTATCGCCACTTGGTCGGTATATGTTCAGCTTCACAGATTCAATGTTTTTTTCAGAGGAATACTTGTCGCCATATTCATAGCAGTGATCGCTAACGGTATTTCTTCGGCAATTATATGAGAACAGCGGGTTCAGACAGTTAAACCCTACCTCTTGCTCGGAGCGGCCCTTTGCGCAACAACCTCATCAATCAGGCTTACCAATTCATCAAATTTCGGCCAGGGCATGGGCAAAAAGAAATCCGCCCCGGCGTATTGCATCACGTCATCTATCCTATGGCCGTGCAGACGTGCCGAAGTGGTCAGAACGATGGCAATGTCCCGTAGCCGACCACTTTTTCTGAGGCGAGCGCCCACATCCGCCCCGGACAACTCGCCGGGAGCACGGTGAAGGTCGAGGATCGCCACATCGGGCATGTCTCCGGCGACTCTTCCCGCTTCCACATCCTCGATCCACCTGACGGCTTCGTATCCATCGGCGAAAATAATCCCGTCGATGCCCCATATCTCGAATGCTGTCTGCGTGAGGTCGCGTATGCAAGGATTGTCCATCACCAGCATCCAGCCGGTCATGCGCCTTCCCTTTCCACTCTTGCCTCATTTAATTAACCAATGATTGGGGAGACCATTTATCAAAGCGAAGATAGACCTCGTCTCGGTCAATGTCGAAGACCGTTTGTACCGATGTATCGTCTGTAATATCCTCTTGAGCAAGGACATTCCGCAACTCTTCCGCATTGATGATCTTCGCGTTAGCGAATAGGTACTGCGCCAAGCCGAGATGAAGCGTCCGATTTAATAACTCGACCTCCATTTCACCAGCCGACCTAAGCGCAATAATGGAAAGCAATCCATGTTCCTCAAAATCCACAAGCATCTTACGGGCTACACATGCGGGATCGCCGCAGATGAGTACGCCATTGTCAGGAATGAAGTCCACATTGTTAACTTTCACGAGACCATCTCGTAACGCTTCTGCAACCCACTCCGCTCGACCTAAGAGCGATCCATCAATTTCTTTTGGCATTTCCATCTTCACATTTAACTTATCTTCTATGGTGACAAGCGCTACTGCCATCCTCTCCCATATTTCTTCTTGAAGGATCGGCTTTCTATTAGACAAGTCAAAGCCATCTCTTTCTGCAATCTGCTCAGTTTTTAGATTTGTTATACGTAGCTTCGTTACTGTACGTAAAAGATTGAGCCGAACAAAATACTCCCTCCACTCTCTTGCGTCTGAGATTGGCGGCTGAAAATGGATGTTGTAGGTTGTGTTGTCTGCGCGTCCGTCAAATGTGAAACTATAAGTAACCCCCAGATCGGTATCAGTTCCTTCAAACCGCTTTACTACTGTTCCTGGTCGTACTTGGCGTAACTCCACGAACGGGCTTTTGAAGACGACTCTGCTAGTCTCGTCTAAAAGCTCAATCTTCAACACTGAAATAGGGTGTTCAGGCACATAGGGAACAAGCCAGGCAGATTCAATCGTTTCATGCATTTTTTCCAGAATAAGTTCGGGAATATTAGAAAAAGCAATCAAGCCAGCTAAGGGGACGATTTCCCCTGTTTCGATAGCTCGAATCATGGCATCACTGGCACTTTGGTCGAGGGCATGTACCAATGGGATAGCATTTTCATGCTTTGGATCGAAAACGGTAGTAATCCCCGTATTATCTATCCCAACGCGCACGCTGTAATCATTCCCATGTTGGCGAGCGACCATATCAGCATGTTCTTTTACCTTTTGCTTGTAATGCTCCCACCTCGTATATTGCTCTAGCTTTGTTACAGTATGGGCATTCAGCACATTTTTCTTAGGAATCTTTACTGCAATAGTCTTTTTGCCTTTGAGCTTACTAGCGTGTGTTGGATACCACTCATTTAGCCAAAGCCAGTAACTCGTTTTGGTTCCTATATCATAACCATGAATAAGTACCGGACGCTGTAAGCTCATTAATCGCTTAACGTCATCCACCTCTAGATTAACGGTAACGTGGCGCTTTCGGATTTTGAGATCAGTCTTGTTCTGTACGCCAAATTCGATCCCTGTCACCGTGCGCTTTGCGTCGTCATTTACGATCTCAATGATGAGGTCTTCGCTATACTCTTTTCCGCCGAATATGTTAGCGGGGTCTTTATATATCCAAAATGTCGGAAGCACCCGACGTAAGGCATCAATTGCATCACCATCCCGATCATGGTGAAGTGTACTCTTAGCCATTGAATTCCATTCCCTATTTGCACACCGCGCCATTCCCCTTCCAGATAGTATACCTCATAGCGGTGCGCGGCTTTGCGGGCCTTCCCCTCCGCTCGGAATCCGCCATTGGTGCAATTCCCCCTTTTCCCAAGAATGCTCCGTTCTCAGGGCGCTAGACTACAGATGCAACACATTTGTTCTGATGGAATTCAGGCGCTTCCTTTAAGGCGTGCAGGGTAAACCAGGGCATAGATATGGCTATGACATCGCCTATCGTGGATGAAGGCTGCCACACATTTCTGTTGTTAACCGCTGACTATGCTGCACCGCCGCTACGTGAGAGACAGGAACCTTTACCCGGATGTTCGTGCATCCGGTTACAACTTCCGCCCGTCCATCTCCTCATAAGGCGGAATATCCGCGCCTTCCTTCCGCAGCAGGTGGTAGAAATATTCCCGTTTATTCATGCCCTTGTCTGCCGCCATTTGCTCGAAGGCTTCGGCGATAAAGCGCGGGATCGTACCGAGTCCGAACGGCACTCTGTCCCGCAGTTGCGCCCGCAATCCAGAGAAATATTCGCTCGGTTTGCCCATTGCCGCCCGCTCCGCCTGTTGGACGAAGGCCGTCAGGTCTTCCGTCTGTGGGGGATTCTCCTCCGCCTTCGCTCCCAGAATATCCGCTGTTTTCAGTTTCGCCACTTACGCCACCTCCTGTGCGCCAGCGTAATAATCGAGCAATCCTTCCAACTGCAATGCGGCGATGAATTCCCCGAACGCCCGGAGCGCCTCCCCGTCCGGCAACCCGCCGTTCCAGGACATGTTCTCAAACCCCGTCAGGGCGTTCACCGTTCCCTGCAACAGCGGCAGCCCCGCCTTTTCCAGCGCCTCGCGCCCGTGCCGGTAGACCAGCGTCGCGGGCTTTACATTCCACATGGCGATACGGATTTGCGGGGGCATTTTCCTCCCTTTCACCTGGGTCTGCACATGCTTCCAGGTTGTGGCCGCCCCGACGACATCCCGTTTCGAGCCGCGACTTGGAATCAGGATCAGATCAGATGCCTGTATCGCATAACAGGCGATGGCAGAGTCGTATCCGGCGGTATCGACCAGCACCACGTCGTATGCTTTCTTCAACCTGGAAATGACCTCCAACAGTGTGCGCTCGGCACGATGTTCCAGGACATCCAATCCGGGGATTTCCGCCTCTTCTGCCCATTGCACGCAGGAACGTTGCGGGTCGGTATCGACGATCACCACCCGCGCATCGTCATACGCCAGAAATCCGCCCAGGCAGCAGAGCAGGGTGGATTTGCCCGCGCCACCCTTCTGCTGCAATGCCGTGATTACTTGTCCCATCGCGTTTCTCTTCTTCTCACCCAGCGTTATACCCTCTACCGGTTAACGGGTGATGAATCAACCCATGAACCGTTTTACGATAAACGCTACATGCGAAAAACACTCACCGATTATCCTTGTACGGCTTACCCGCTTACCGAACAAGGCTAAACCGGTTAGAGCACTACCAATAAACCCTATACCCGTTAACCGATTACCGGTAAACCGATCACCGGTTTCTGCCAGCGGATGTATCTGTTTCCGATACCTCATGGATTCGGATTTCGTTCGCCGCGCCGCCTGCAAAACGCCAGGAACGCCGCGTCGGGATTATTCAGCGCCGGTCTTCCGGTGTCTAGCCAGAACGCCAGCCATTCTCTTTCCAGAGCGTACACGTCCCATCCCCGTGCGAGGGTGCGGGCCTCATGATACGTTTCGGGATCGAGGCGGGGAAAGTCCCTGCCTTCTTCCGCCGCTTCCTTGCCCGGTACAGTCCCGCGACTGCGAAATACGACTGTATCACCTTCGAGTGTCACCGAATAATCAGGAATATGCCCATAGACAACATCCTGGTTCACGATATTCGACACCAACCGCCGGAATTCCTTCAGCGTGGAATTCGATCCGCATTTCTTCTGCAATAGCTCAAGGGACACCCGCCACTCGGCTTTCCTGCCGCAATGCTTGCGAGCGATCTCATAGATGCGCCGCTCCAGCGGCTTGCGGAGACGGAAATAATCCCGGTGCAATGTCAGCACTTCCTTAGCGCGAATGGCATTGAATACCCAATCGGACAGCTTGACCTCGACCTCCTGCATTCTGCCGTCGCGGGTTTCCCGGACAATCTGTGCGGATTCGATCAGTCCAAAAACGTTGAAGGATTCCTTGCCGCCGGTGGTGATATTGGTGCTGATCGTCGTACCGCGCAGCCGCTCGAAGGCGGCTTTGAGCAGTTCGTATCCACGTCCCGTCGTCATGCGGTTTGTCGCCGTCAGCAAGTCATACGCCTTGAAGCGGATGGTCTGGGACACCGCGCGTCCTTCGTTGATTGCGCCGATGAGCTGGCTGATGCAGTAGATGAGTACGTCGCGGTCGTGAATGGTCGCCAGCCCGTCGGCGGAGGGCTTGATCTCCACGTAAGCGCCGTTATGCTCATAGCGCCGGATGCGTTTGTCCGGCTTGGTGGAAAGGGAGAATACCGGATGCTCCATCGATGCCATATCCCCTTTGGGAGCCGCATCGAAAATATCGCATACGAAAAAGTCCGGCGTCGGATAGCGATCCGGGAGCAGGGGCGAACGTTCCTCTTTCGACACTTCACACAC
>JAIOHN010000855.1 GCA_019912985.1 Anaerolineae bacterium
AAGTAGATCGTTTGCCCATCTTCACCTGCATAAAGCGCCTGAGCAGGTGACCAATCCGCCACCTGTACGGAGGCGGTTTCTTCCAATGTCAGCGGATCAAGAAAGCGCAAATCACCGCCCTCACCCATCAACACCAGATACCCTGGAAAATAATCTTTGCTCAAAATATCCTGTAAGGCTGATTCACCTTCGGCTGAGGCATGGAACCATTTGCCATCATACTCTGACCAGCCGTTGTAAATGCCTTCGTAGAAGATGTAGCCTCGACCGCCATCCGGATCAGGTACATAACGGACGCCGTCAAACTGCACATACTGGCCGCTGTCTGTGCGGAAGTAGCGCTTGAGTTGATAACCGCTCTCCGGCGTCAACGATTCAGAAACTTCGACCGGGTCGGGAAATTCTTCGAGCATCGCCATCGAGATAGGCTGGATTTGGTAAGGCTCTGTCAAGACAATCTCGGTCGATAGATCTCCACCACTGATGATGATACGGTGGGCAGGGCCTTTCGCCAGCACAGGCAAAACACTGAGAAGCAACAAAGCCAGCATAACCAAAACACGTTTACGCATCACAATCTCCTTAAATCAATTGTTGTACATGCCTACTACACCGCCAACTGCTCGCGCGTTCCCGATCAGCGCAGCGATTCAGCGATTTCAACCGCACGCTCCATTGAAAATTCAGATTCCAGCCGGTAGGTGATGCCATCCGCATCCGCCCAGATGAGCACGTTATGTTCGACCAGGAACGACTGCCGCTCTTCCAGGTTATCCCCCGCCTGATATTGGAGAACATGGGGTACCCCGATCCAGGCGGCGGGTTGCCCGTTGACCTGGATGTTTTGCGCCACATCAACCAGCTTGCCGTAAGCGCGACCCCGCATCGCAAACTCATACAGACTTAACAGGATGGCATGTGGATCATCCGGATTGAGCCAGACAAGCACCGCCGCCCGCCCATCGGCATCCTGAAGATAGACATGATCTGGTAGGCCGAACTCTGGCGGTAGGCGCAGCGTAAACCCGAGGCGCTGGCTGGCCTGCTCTAAAGTCATTTCACCCGCAAGGTTGATAAGGCTTTCCGGCGGCAGGACGGTTGCAGGGGGCGGTTCACCGATCAGCACATCAATCACCCCAATACGCAGGATGTCCAGCACCGATGCACGCAGCGGTTCGATCAACAGCAGACTTCCGATCACCACAGCCAGCAGCAGCATTACCAGCCGGGGTAGCAGCACAGGCGTTGGCTTATGTGCATTCGGGATATTCAGGCGCGGCGTTGGCGGGTAAGGAAAGTGCGCCGCGTTCTGTTCCAATAAGCGTTCCATATCGTCCATCATCCACTCCGCCCCTCTTGTAACAGGGGAAAATCACGCTCCACCACCAGGCGCAGCTGCTTCAAGGCACGGTGCAGCCGCGATTTGACTGTACCCGGGGCCACATCCAGCGCCGTGGCGGTTTCATCTACAGAAAGTTCGAGAAAGTAACGCAGGTAAATCACTTCTTGTTCGGTCATGCGCAGCCGCCGGACCGCCCGCCATAGTGCATAGGACTCTGCCTGGCGCTCGTTCTGGATTTCGACATCGGCTGCGCTCTCGCCAACCTGATCACGGGCGAATCGCTGCAAAGCGCCCCAATACCGCCCGATCGACCGTCGCCGGTTGCGTGCTTGGTTGGCCGTAATCCGCAGCACCCACGGACGCAGTGGGCGGGTCGCATCAAAGCGGTGAAGCGTACGAAAAACTTGGATAAAGGCTTCCTGGGCCACATCTTCAGCATCATCTGCGCTGCCCAGCATGAGATAGGCCAGCCGAAATACAGCATCACGGTGCTGTTCCACCAGCAGATGGCAGGCGGATTCATCACCCTGGCGGGCGCGTTCAATCGTCTCGGATTCCACCAATCGCGATCTTTCGGTATCGAAGCTCACTGGGAGTCTTACACCGGCAGACCCGAAGCGGTTCCCGATTAACGCAGGCCGAAACGTGCAGCCGCCAGCGCATCCTCGTAGGTGATGGGGTCAGTTACAGTAGAGGTCGCCTGCTGATAGCCACCGTAGATCGCATGACCAGCCTGCATCCAGAAGCAATCCACGACTGCAAATCCGGCGTCGGAAAGCCATCGGAGTTGGTGAAATAAGGGCGAGGGTGTGTCAATTGAAGAAGGATAATAATAGTAATTCCACTCGCTGCTCAGGAAAGTATCGAACAGCGCAGGGTTGTCCGTTGACTGCTGCTGCGCCGATTCATCCCAATCAGCGGCAAAGAAGCGGCGCACTTCCGCCCGCTGCGGCTCCATCAAATCGGCAAGCAGCAAGACTCCACGAGCTGAAAGCCTGGTCTGCATCGCCTCGAACAGGTCGCGCTTGCCAGCAGCAGAAAGATGATGCACGCACAGCGAAGACACCACAGCATCCACGCCATCAATCTGGTCATACCAGTCATGATTCGCCATATCGAAGGCGTGAACCTCAAAGCGGTCTGTAAACGGCTGTAAACGCGTGCTCATTTCCTCACGCATCATCTCCGAGCCATCCAGCGCGATCAAACGCGCATGAGGAAACGCCTGCAGGACAGCCGCCGAAAGCCGACCTTCCCCGGCAGCAAGCTCCGCAATAGTGAAGCCCTCATTGCGATCAAACGGCAGCAGCATGAGCAGCGCGGCGATCTGGCGGACACGATCTGGCACCGCTACCGCCGCTAACTGACGATAAAGCTGTGAATCGGCTTCTGTCCACTGTTCATCCGACATGGCTTGCTCCTGTTTAAATCAATTTTTGAGGTTTGGGAAGCACATCCATTTCCGAAAGATCGGTCACGCAAATCACCCCGCTCATGGCGAAAGTGACCACACCCTGATTATTCATTGCCAACGCGCCAACCGCTGCCTTGACCGGCGGCAGATCAGCGATCAACTGCACCTGGGTCGCCCGTGCCAGCAGATCAACCGCGTGACGCTGACGCGTGCCGAGCAAATCACTGCTGTTGTAAACCCGCAGCACATTGGTTTCATAATCACAGGTCAAAAGCAGTCGCCCATTCGGTGAGCACACCATCTGACCGATACTGTAATGCGCAAGAAAACGCTGCCGCACCTGCCCTTCCGGGCTCACCACGACGATCTGCTGACCATCCGTGACATAGATCGCGCCACCCCCTTGCGGAATGGCAAGTTGGGCAGGCAAATCAGCGCGCAGACGCAGGTTAATGTCAAACGCGCCGACCGGCTGGTCCTGCTGATAAAGGTGGAGCTTGCCCTGCTCATCCAGCGCCCCCACCAGCCCCAGGAAGCGATCCAGACTCACACGAATAAAGCGATTTGCAGGATAAGCATGCAGCTTCGTTTCCTTCTCCTGCGCAACCAGCGTGAGCTCTCCCTTGCCGCAATCATAAACGCGAATACGCCCATCACCCGAAAGATGCAGGTTGCCAAAGTGCGTGCTCACCAGCGGCAGCACAGCCTTGTTCGGGGCCACCAGGCTGTTGATGAATTCCTGCCAGCGGGCATCCTTCCGATCGGGAACGCTCACCTCATCAATGGTGCGCTCCCCCATCGGCACACCGCTTTCCAGGTCAAAATAAAAGACCCGGTTACGTAGTGTCCAGGCAGCCAGCAACTGGGTTTTTCCGGGAAGGATTTGCAGTTGGTGGATGGCCTGATTGGTTAGATGCAAACGCCAGCTCATAGGCCAATTTGGGATATACAGGGATAAATTTGGGATAAATGTAGCTTACTTATGACTATCTGGCAAGCAAGTGTGTTCTATTCGGAAACTTGTACACGAATGCGTCCGCGTGGTGCCGTCACCGTATAGCGAGCAGTGATGCCTGCATTTTCGATGTTGCGGGCTTCCAACACGTCCCCCACCAGGAAGTTGTAAACCGCAGGATCATATTCCGGTTCGATACCACTGCCGCCGCGATTGAGTTCCAGCCGCGCACCCACTTCCGGCGGAATGGATAGTGTAATATCACCGTTGCGAACAGCCAGCGTCCCCAGACTTTCACTACCTTGTGAGCCAAGCGGCTCGTAAGCTGGCAGTGTCACCAGGGCATCTCCCTCTTGCAGGTCCAGATTCATACGCTCAATCGAGAGCCCGCTGGTATTGAGCAGCACATCGCCACTATCGCCCTGGATTTCGACATCCAGTGGCAGCCCCGGCGGCAGTTCCAGGCGCAGCGTGCCGCGTCCGACATTTTCCAGCAGTGGATAAGCACTGCTTTGACTTTCCACCAATGAAAGCGTGGCCGAAGCCCCTTCCTGTGAATAAGTCGTCTCAAGGTCGCTTTCCACACTGCCCGAAAAAAGACCGTTGATCTGGCGGTCGGCGATAGTGGCAGGCAAAATTTCAATATCGGCGGTTTGCATATCCAGCCGCAGCCGCAGCAGAGTCACCTCTGGCGAAACCACCTGCGCAACCGGCTCTTGATAATCGTCCCGCTGCTGCGTGACACGGGCATTAAAAGCCATCGCGCTCACCCCTACGACTAGTGCCACGCTGATCACCAGCGCCAGCCAGTTTCCCAACGCCATCCGTGGGCGCAGGAAAATCGAAAGACCGGCGAACACCAGCAGCACCGGCCATGCACGCAGAAACAGGTCGTAGATACCCTCCGGCACATTGCCCAGAGCGTGCAGCACCACCACCAGCGCGAGTGCGACCAGGAGTAAACCCCATACTAAATTTGTACGGCGTCTGGTTCGCATCCATTAGCCTCGCAGTTGACGCAGGAAAAATAAGCCGCTCACGCCGAGCAGAAGCGCAGGCCAGAACAAAGGCGCGCCTGTGGTAATCCAGGCAATCCAACCGACCAGTACCAACGCACTGAGAATGAGAAACAGCAAGAATAGACCTGAGCTGCTCCGTCGCCGCACCAGCAGCGACTCCTGGGGCAGGATAATCCAGAGGCCGAGATAGAGTAAAGCAAAAGCGCCCAGGGTTAGTAGTGAGAGCAGAATAAAAAACACGCGCACCCACCAGGCATTAATCCCCAGTAGGCTGCCCAGACCGCCGCACACACCGCCCAGCACACGATCGGTAAAACTTCGATACATGGAAAACTCTAGCGTAAGAATCCGCAGTTAAACTATACGCTACCGGGGATTATCTCGCAAGCGTTAACGCGATGGCCGCACGAACCGGATGACAACTTGAATCCGTCCGAATTCAAGCTCATCCCCATCACGTAAACGGTAAGCGCGTTCCGGGGCCAACTCAAACCCATTGATACGGGTTCCATTGGTACTGTTGAGGTCGCGCAGGTAGAGTGCACCATCCTCATAAGTAATCTCCGCATGCTGGCGTGAAACGCCATTTCGCAGGCCGTCATAGGGTCCCAGATCCAGTTCGGGGACCATTTTACCCTCAGCATCCGCCCGCCCAACCAACATCTGTTCCTGCACCTGGAGGCCCACTGAAGTGCGATTTTCGCCACCAATCTGTACCAGCAAACGCCAGGGCGGAGCAACCAGATTTGACGGCGGGCGGGGACCACGATCCACCATAGGATCGCCCTCGCGCCGGGGATGCAAAACATCTGTTTGCCCATCTGTATAGTCGCTGGTCACGAAACACTTCCCTTAATGTAATAGACATTCAGTAGTTTGACTGCTTCGAGGGAATTTTGCAATAGTCGCTCTGTACCGTACAATCAAGCCTGTTCAGGAGGCCATGTTCATGCGTTCAAAGTGGGTATGGGTTTTACTGGTATTTCTGCTGCTGGTCATTGTGAATACGGGTACCTCAGCGCGGGATATACGCCAGGGTGACACCTGCACAATTGAAGCAGACGAGGTCATCACTGGCAACCTGTTTGCCCTCTGCCGTACACTCATCGTCAACGGCACTGTCGAAGGCAACCTGTTTGGGGCTGCCATCAATGCCGAAATCAACGGTGAAGTCAAAAAAGATGCCTATGTCGCTGCCGGACAGCTCGATGTCAAAGGCACACTTGGCGAGGACCTTGTTTTTGGTGGCATTGTGCTACACGTCTATGATTCCACACAGTTCACGGCAGAACTGGCAGATGTCATCAACGTCAATCTGAGCACCGTCCTGGACCCTGAAGTGACAGTGCCGGGCAGCATCGTCAGCTTAAGTTACCAGCTGCGTGTGATGGGTGATGTCCAGGGCGAAATCTCATTCTGGGGATCTTCGCTAACCATCGCGGGTAATGTCCAGGGTGATGTGGACGCCAGTGTTGGCGACTCGTTGAGCGGCAATTCTTCGCAGGTGGAGACGCTGCTGGTGCCGCTGCGCTTCCTCAATCTCGAGGTTCACCTGGACGATCCTGGGTTGATTATCGCCGAAAATGCCATCCTCGGAGGTCAGTTGGACTATACCGCCTCCTCGCCCGGTTTAATCGAAGGCGAACTGGCAAACGAACCCGTGTTCAGGCAGGTGGTGACCGGGCCAGATTTTACCCAGAGCGACCTTACCAGTGAAGAAAATTTCACCTGGTTCAGCCGCTATATCACGAATGTCATTCAGGAGTCAGTGACACTGGCTTTGATTGGCTCGCTGGCACTGCTGGTGCTGCCACGGCAGATACAGGGAACGTTGTTCAATCTCCGACGGCGGCCCCTCAGCAGCCTCGGCATTGGCATCCTGACGTTTATCCTGTCGTTTACCGTCTGGATCGTCATCTTGCTGTTGATTGTGTTAATCATCTTCGTGCTGCTGGCGTTGCAATTGGGTGATCTGGTCGTGATCAGCCTCATGACGATTGGCGTGATTAACATCGGCGGCGCAGGGATTTTCTATTTTGTCGCCATTTATGTGTCGCGCGTGGTGGTCAGTCTGGCAATCGGGCGGTTATTTGTGCTGACGGTCTTGAAACGCAGCGGCACCCAACCGAGTACGGCTTACATAAGTATGGTGGTGGGTGCGGTCATTTTTGGGATGTTGACCTGGCTGCCACTCATCGGCACCCTGATTGCTGCGCTCACACTGGCGTTGGGACTGGGTGCAATCACCATCCTCGTAACCCGTATCCAGTTTCGCGAACCCCCTCGTCCGCAACCTTCACCAGGCTGGTCCGTTTTACCGGAAATCAACATCAACCAGAAACCGCTGCCACCGCCGATCATCAACGATCGTGAAGAAGGCCCCGGCATGGAGAACTTACCTAAAGGGTTTAATTGGTGGGAAGAAGAAAATGATAATTAGACTTTAAAGGTCGTCTAATTCGCCACTGCGCAGGCTGATCTCGAAGGCGCGACCAATCATGAGAATTTGTTCAATCCAGGTTGCGATTTCGTCTTCGCTGGCGCGTTCCAGCATGGATTCAATGAGGTATTCAGGAGAGCTAAACAGGACTTCGGTAGCAAGGCAGGAGTTGGCCTGAAGTACAGAATCCCGCGACTCCGGCGGCGCACCATCCATGAGCTTGTCAAACCAGTTCGCAACAATAGGATGTACCTGGTCACAGGAGGAACCACGGTCTAATTGCTCGTTTGCCAGTTGCTCAAAGGGGTCCAGCCAATCCGGCTGATCGTTCGGCGGTTGCGAGGGTCCGTTACTCACGTTTACTCTCCAGACTACCGGCGCAGCGGTGTCACGCGGGCTACGCTTTCATCTTAGCACATGCAAGACAAAAGACAAGCCAACCCTAAACGAATTAAGACAATTTTGGGTTTTACCTGTACAAAAGAGTGAATGATCAAGACTATAATACAAACTTATTGTCTGATATAGTGTGCGGCACAACCGTACTAAGTGAGACTCTATGATACGCAGTAAATGGCTGATTGCTGCCAGTGGCATCTTTATCAGTCTGATTTTTTTATGGGTCGCCTTTCGCAACCTCAACCCAGAGCAGGTGTGGCAAAATATCCAGCAGGCGAACCCAATTTATCTGCTGATAGGCGCAGTGGTTTACTTTATCGCCGTGGCGATCATCTCGCTGCGGTGGCAGTTCTTGCTCAAAAGTACGCGCCTCATTCCACTCCGCGAATTGATTCCATTGGTGACAATCGGATACGCAGGAAATAATGTGTACCCCTTCCGCAGCGGGGAAATTTTGCGTATTGTGTTGCTGCAGCGCAACTACAACATACCTTTCGCCCGCGCGACGACGACCGTGATTGTCGAGCGCGTATTTGATGGCCTGGTCATGCTGACGTTTGTACTGGTACCGGTGTTGTGGCTGGATATTTCATCGTCAGAAGTGCGTATGGTAGCCGGGGTTGCCGCGCCGATTTTCCTGACCGCGCTGGTGGTCTTCTTCGTGCTGGCCGCGCGGCCCGACATCCTGCGCAGTGTACTGAAGCTGATTAGCCGTGTCCTGCCCGACCGCCTGAGCGATATCCTCCGCGACCTGGGCGAAGACATCATCAATGGACTGGCCGGCCTGCGTACACCCGCCGACCTCGCCGGGACCATTGTCTGCTCCTATTTAACATGGGGGGTTGAAGCCAGTGTGTACTGGCTGGTGTCGATGGCATTCAGCTTTGAGAGCAGTTACCCCTTGATGCTGCTGGTGGTGGGTGTGGTCAATCTCGCTGGTTTGATCCCAACTTCGCCGGGGCAGTTTGGTGTTTTTGAATTTTTCGCCTCGTCTGTGCTGATCAGTGCCGGGGTCGCCAACGCAAACGCGACTGCCTTCGCACTGGTTGTTCATATGGTGATCTGGCTGCCAGTCACGCTGGTGGGTCTCTACTTCTTACTAAAACAAGGCCTGAGCCTGAGTGCAATCACACGCGCCCAACAGCTTGAACGCAAAGCGGTAGGTTGATGACTGAACAAACAAAACTTCGGATTGGCATTATCGGCGCTGGCGTGGCAGGCATGGCTGCCGCCTGGGACCTGACCAGAGCGGGCCATCAGGTCGAGTTGTTTGAAGCAGGTGATAAAGTCGGCGGATTAGCTGCTGGTTTCAAGGACGAAAACTGGGACTGGACACTGGAAAAGTTCTATCATCACTGGTTTGAAACCGATGCAGACATGCTGCGCCTGATTGACGAAATCGGCCAGCGTGGTCAGGTGATTTTCCCCCGCCCCAAGACCAGCTATTGGATGGATAACAAAATCACACGCTCTGAGATGAACCTCTCGGTTTTATCGCTGCCGATCTCACTGTTCAGCAAGTTCCGTCTGGGATTGGTGGGAGTCTACCTTAAATTTCTGACCAATAACTGGCGGGCGCTGGAAAAAGTGACCGCCGATTCGTGGATGACCCGCTACATGGGCGAAGAAGCCTATGGCCGCTTCTTCCGTCCACTGCTCATCGGCAAATTCGCGGACCGCTATAAAAAGGTCAACATGGCGTGGTTGTGGGCGCGCATCAAAACCCGCAGCGTACGCCTGGGTACCTTCAAAGGCGGCTTCCAGCGCTTCCTCGATCTTCTGGGAGAAGCGATCGAAAGCAAGGGCGCAGTCATCCATTTGAACACGCCCATTGAACGCATCACCCTTGAGAACGGCCAACTCACGCTGGCAGCAAACGGCGAAACGCAGGTCTTTGACCGGGTCATCAGCACTGCCTCACCCCGCCTGATGCTGAAAATCACAGACGGGTTGGCGGAGACATCTTATGGCAAACAAATGACAGCGCTGGAAAGTATTGGCGGGTTATGTGTCGTGCTGGCGCTCAAGCAATCCCTGCTGACAGATGGCACTTACTGGTTGAATTTGCCCGCGACCAGCCCCGACAAAAGTCAGTCTTCATTCCCTTTTCTGGCGTTGGTGGAACACACCAATTTCATCCCTTCCGAGCATTATGGCGGTGATGTGCTGGTGTACTGTGGCGATTATGTACCACCCAGTCATGAGTACTTCCAGATGAGCGAAGACCAGCTTGCTGAGCATTTCATCAGTGCGCTGTCACAATTCAACCCGGATTTTAAGCGTGACTGGGTACGTAAATATTGGGTTTTCCGCGCACCCTACGCACAGCCAGTGCCTTACGTCAACCACAGTGAAAAAATCCCGCCGCTGGCGACACCGCTGCCCGGTCTGTACTGGGCAAGCATGAGCCAGGTTTATCCCTGGGATCGCGGGACAAACTTCGCCGTGGAAATTGGTCGACGGGTGGCAAAAGAAGCCACACAGCAGTAACCCAACGGCGTATTTAATTCTCATACAGCAGCGATGGCAGCCATTCAACAGCTGCAAGCGGCGCATCCAGCACCGCGCTCAAATCGCGTTCGTATTGATATTGCATATGGGAT
>JAIOHN010000856.1 GCA_019912985.1 Anaerolineae bacterium
GTTCATTGCAGCCAACGTGGATATCATTGTCCACGCAGGCAATGTCATTACAGCCGATCCAACGCCTTACCATACCGCGGTTCGCAGAGCGGTCAACGAACATGATATTCTGTGGGTCAATTCTGCTGGAAACATCGGTGCTGGCTACTTCCCCGGACGATTTTCAGGCGGTGGAGTCCTCGGTTCACCGTTGCACAGCTTCCAGGACCCGAATGTTGTGGGTGCCAGAAACACCCTGCTCGTGCCTGTAAGCCGTCAGGGGGATATTCAGGTCACACTGATGTGGAGTGATCCAAGCACGAGCTTCAGTCTGATCACACTTGGTAGCTGTAATCCGAATGATCCCGAGAGTTTTGCCCCTATTGTAACCGATGCCGCCGAAGGGATGCTCACGGTACGTCAGACCATTGGCACGGATGTGTTACAGCAAATGGGTGATTACACTCGTGTCCCGGCTACCTCAGCGCTTCAGACGTGCGCGAATGCCCCGGACGGGATTCATGACAACGAAATCCATATCGGTGTGAGGAGCGACAATGCTGAAACGGAAACGCCCTTCTCATTATATGTACAGGGGGCGTTGCCCGCCGAGTATGATCCAGACATCCAGCAGTCGCTGGATCCAATTGTACTTGTCCCAGGTGATCTGCCAGAAGTACTCACGGTGGGGGCATATGATCCCCGAACAAACCATATGGCATGGTACTCAGGGCGATCCAATAGCCTTCAATATTACGAACTGAACGATTTTGATGTCGATTACTCCGATGACGAGTTGGTAAAACCAAATCTTGTTACCTATGGTGAGATTCTGCTGCCGAGCGGACAACAGTTCTTTGGGACTTCCGCCGCGACACCACTAGTCGCTGGTTCTTCGATTCTTGTGCATGGACAACACACATCTGAGGACTTGACGCTCGCCAATATATTGGAAGCACAGGCACAGTCTTGTCTGAGAGGAGATGGGGCTATTGGTCGTGTATTGCCAGTTCTTGCGCTAGACCTTGAGGCTTCGGGGAGTGTGCCTTGTGGCACATACGTATGGGAGTCAGATTTATCAAGTAACTATGTTGCTGGCTTTGAGCCACGTATAGTGGTCGAGCAGCTACAAAGTGCCAAGAACCGAAGCGAATCACTTAGATTAGCCTCTCTTGCCCGTGACCAACTAACGCCTGATGAACTAAATCGCACATATCCCGAATTGTCAGCTTTGTTAGGTATTCGTGCTCTACAAGAAGCTTATACAGTTGAGGCAGATAGTGTTTTAACTCAAGCCCTTTCATCATTATATTCTTATCGCATATTTCACCATGGGGATGGTGTCACTTCTGTTGCTTTTAACCACGATAGCACAAAAGTTTTGACTGGGGGAGTAGATGGGACAGCAATACTTTGGGACATAGAAACTGGAGAAGCAGTACGGGTGTTTGCAGGGCACAGCGACGCTGTGAACAGTGTCGCCTTCAATAGCGATTCATCGGGAATAATAACCGGAAGTGCTGATGGAACAGCACGAGTCTGGAATACAGCTACTGGCGAGACGATAAACATTCTTGAAGGTCATACAGATAGCGTGTCAGATGCAAAATTTAGCCCTGATGATAGTCATATAGTTACGGGGGGAATGGACAACAGCCTTATTTTGTGGGAAACAGACACAGGCACGGCTATCTGGACAATCCCCGTTATTATCGAATTCGGAACTTTTGATGGTATTACAAGTGTCGACTTCAACGATTCAGGTAATAGAGTTGTTGTTGGGCATATGTCGGGATCTGCCTTGGTTTTTGATGTTAGCGATCAAGAGTTGATTCAAACATTTGCAGCTAACTCTTGGGTGAATGATGTTGAATTCAGTAAAGACAACACACGTATCTTAACTGGGGGAGGGGATGGCGAGGGTGGAGGTTTCGGTTCAGCAACGGTCTGGGATGTTGAAACCGGGCAGCAGCTTCATCGGTATTCCGAACACACTTTTGTCGTAAATAGTGTGGCTTTTAGTGACGATGGCACATTCGCCCTAACCGGTGGAGAAGACGGAAATGCTCGCTTTTGGAATACCGAATACGGTACCACCCTGGCAATTTTGGAAGCACATCAAGTTGAAGTTACCAGTGCAGACATAACCCGTGATGGAAGGTTTCTATTAACTGGTAGTGGGGATGGTACGGCACGAATTTGGACCACAGATGACTTTTACAGAAGTCGCTTCGTATCTGCACATGGTGGCAGAATTGATACAGTTGCTATTGCACCCAATGGACATAGCGCGGCAACGGGAGGTCCTGATGGGCTTGTCCAGTTACGTGATCTCCGCACGGGCGAGCTTATTGCAATCGATCTTGATGTCCGTGTGGTTAGTGATCTCGAGTACAGTCCCGACGGTGAGTACTTACTGATCGGCACTTGGGATGGAATCATTATTTACGACCTTGAAGCAATGCAACAAGTGCCGTCTTTTCTGAATAACGATTGGGTTGATGCCATTGCAGTTGATGAAAATGGCACATACTTTGCATCTGCATACTTAGCTTCTGCTGATGGTCAAGGCATTGCAAGTGTTTGGAACATGACCACGATGGAGAGGGTCAATCAGGTTGAGATAGATGCCGATAGTGTATTTGACATTGGTTTTGTATCGGGTGATCCGCAATCCCTTCTCCTCATTACAGAGAATGCAATTGTCAACTGGGATTTTGTGGCGAATACGGTTACGCCTATATACGAGAATTCAGATTCAGAAGTTTTTCGCGCCATCAGCGATAGTGGATCGCTTTTGCTCTACGAAGACGAACGCGGCCCTCAGTTAATTAAT
>JAIOHN010000857.1 GCA_019912985.1 Anaerolineae bacterium
GATGGTGTGCGACGTGGCGGGTTTGTTGGCTTGAAATGTTATCACCTGCTGGCGGATGTCGATTACCCAACCTGGCACGCGCCGATTGAAGCCTATTTGCCGGAGTCGCATATCCGAATCGCGCATGAGGAAAAACTGACCATCACCCTGCACATGGTCCGTGACCGCTCACTGGCTGACCCTCAAAATCAGGCTACCATTCGCCGCTACTGCGAGCAGTACCCGGATATGCGCTTGATCCTGGCCCACGCGGGGCGTGCTTTTAACCCCTGGCATACGATTGAGGGCATCGAGAGTGTGAAGGGCCTTCCCAATCTATGGTTTGATACTTCAGCGGTCACCGAAGGTGGTGCGTTCGAGGCAATTATTGAAACTATCGGACATGACCATTTGCTCTATGGCAGTGATTTTCCTGTGAGTCACATTCGGGGGCGGTGCGTGGCGGTTGGTGATTCATTCCACTGGTTCTATGAGCACACGATGAATCGAGATGAGAAGCATACTCGATTGGAACCGGTCATGATCGGCCTTGAGTCATTGCGCAGTTTGCGTCTGGCCTGTCATCACACCAAGCTGACTGACGCGCAAATTGAAGACATATTCTACAACAATGCTGCTCGTCTATTCGACTTTTGATTAAACTTGCGGGTATGCAAAGCTGCGTATCAAGGGGTCTGATAGCCTACAGCATGAAGTTCCAGCCGAAAATCGTCAGGATTGTGAGAGAAATAAAGCCCGCCCTGACGTGAGGAAGATGAGGGGACATAATCAAAGGTAACTTCGCTGCTTTCGATTTCGGTTTCCCCATCAAATAATGTGCCGCTCAACAGCAGCGACTTGGCTGTGTGTGAACCCTGGTTGTTGACCTTGATCGTCACCAGAAATTGATTTTCGCTGATCTGCTCCACTTCTTCCACAATTGACTGAATGATGGGGGGACTTTCGGTGCCGCTCAGTGCTTGCGCGATCAAATAAAGCACAGTACCGCATACCAGTATAAAACCCAGAGTCGCGATGGCCCATTCGCTGGCAGGGATTTTGCTGGGTTCCTGCATCTGTAAGTCATCCTGTAATTGATTGTCCGTTTCCATATCATCTCCGTCAAATGATTAAGCGTGCTGCTGCCGCACCGATTGAGCCAGGTAGGGCCAGAACGACAAGGATTTTGACGATCTCGTTAAGTGAGGAGTGATCGGTGCGATTGAAGGTCCACATTATGTAAAGGTTGACCAGCAGCACCGTTGCATAACCAACCACTGTATAAGTGAAAAACACAGTGAGGTTGGAGCGTCCCTGCGGCAGTGATTCCTGACCGCGAAACTCAACTCGGTAGACAATTGCGTGCATCAGCAACAGGGAAATGATTGCCAGAGCCAGGGTTTGCCAGGTCTCCATCTGCTGTGCGGTGACAATGACCTCTTCGGTGGGTGCGACGTTAAAGGCAAGGAACAATGCACCAACGATCATGAGGAACAACTCTTGGGCATAGCTGGTTCCCTGTTTGTCTTCTCTGTTCTCTCTTCCACCAAGCTGACTCTGCGCCATTTATGCCCCCATTGCTCCTGGCACAGATTGCAAGGCGATCACGCCAACCAACTCATTGAGCGGCGTATCGGGGGTGATAACATTAAACAGGCGCAGCAGGATAAAAGTCGTCACCATACTTACGGCAAAGGCAACAAGCACATCAACCGCATCCTGCTTAAGGTAAAAGGTGTCTTCAAAGCCGATGTAATGCGCCATCCCGATAAGCAGTGGAAAACTCACCAGCAGCATGAGCGCGAGGCGCAGGCGGTCGAGATAAAAACCCATCGCCCACATTTCCATCGTCAGCATCATTGGCAGTGAAAAGATCAATGCGCCGATAAAGGCACGTGCCAGACCGACCAGGAATTTCCGCGTTTCCATGTTCGGATTCCTTACTTACCGACCAGAATCACTACTGAACGTGGCGCGAGTGGAATCTTGCGCTGGTTATCCAGATGTGGCTCCCAATCAGGCCAGTGAATGGGTTGTGCTGCGTCACCTGTATTGGCAAAAACATGCCACGCAGAACCATCTGTGAGGCGTGGAAGCTCGAAGGTGTGACGTTTCCAATGCGTGTTCATCGCAACATAAATATGATTATCGCGTGCCAGACCGCCCTTGGCGTAATCGCCTCCCAGCATAAAAGCCAGCGTATAGTTATTGCTGTTCCAGGCAGGTCTATTGAGTCGCATGCCGTGCCAGGTAATATCGGCATAGCCCTTTTGCTGGTAATCCTCACCACGCAAAAAGTACCCGTTCCGTAGGACCGGGTGCCGGTGGCGGAAAGCAATGCACGCTCTGAAAAAGTGGTAAATGTCGCCATTGCTTTCCAGGAAGCGCCAATTCATCCAGCTGACTTCGTTATCCTGGCAATAGGCATTGTTGTTGCCACCCTGCGTCCGACCCATCTCGTCGCCCATCAGGATCATCGGTACGCCCTGGCTCACCATCAGCATGGCGATCGCGTTCTTGATCTGACGGCGGCGCAGACCGTTAATCACCGGGTTGTCAGTTGGCCCCTCCACACCACAGTTCCAGCTGCTGTTATTGTTGCTGCCATTATCGCCCGGTTCAGCATTGCCTTCATTGTGCTTCTCGTTATACGACACGAGATCCATCAGCGTAAAGCCATCATGCGCGGTGATAAAGTTTATGGTTGCGATGGGGCCACGCCTTGGATACAAATCCGGCGAACCTTGCAGCGCATACGCCATGTTTTTGACTTCGCCTGTATCGCCTTTGAGGAAGCGGCGTACCGTATCTCGATACTTTCCGTTCCACTCCGTCCAGCGCCCATAGGCTGGGAAGCTGCCCAGGTGATAAAGCCCATCCGCGTCCCAAGGCTCGGCGATCAGCTTGGTTCTGCTCAAAACCGGATCATCAATCATTTCGCGTAGGATAGGGGGGTCGCGCAGGGGAATCCCATTCACATCGCGCGTCATGATCGAGGCGAGATCAAAGCGGAAGCCGTCGATATGATATTCAGACACCCAGTAGCGCAGGCAATCGATAATCAGGCTGCGTACCCGAGGATGATTACAGTTAAAGGTATTTCCTGTCCCGCTGAAGTTGTAGTAGTAACCTTCCGGGGTTAGCAGATAGTAGATTGAATTATCGATTCCCTTAAAGGAAATCGTTGGCCCGCGCTCATTGCCTTCCGCCGTGTGATTGAATACCACGTCCAGGATGATTTCAATACCGTTCTGGTGCAGTGACTTGATGAGCGTTTTCAGTTCGTTGATTTCGCCATCTGATTCGTTGGAAGCAGCATAACCTGCCTTTGGTGCGAAAAATGCGACTGGTCCATAGCCCCAGTAATTCAACATCAGCTCATTCGTCTCAGGAGATACACGTGAGTTTTCAAACTCGTCAAACTCGAAAATTGGCATCAGCTCGATACAGTTGACGCCTAATTCTTTCAGGTAAGGTATTTTCTCCTGGATGCCAGCGTAAGTGCCAGGGAATTGCACGCCGGAAGAAGGATGCCAGGTGAATCCGCGAACGTGCATTTCATAGATAATGGTATCTTCGATAGGTCTGCCAAGCGGTCGATCTTCTCCCCAGTCGTAATTTTCAGCGATGATTTGCGCTCGGTGTTGATACATGTTGTGGGGATAAAAGTGCTTGCCCCATATTTTGCGCCCACCCAATACCTTAGCGTAGGGATCAAGGATAATATTCTCAGAGTCGAAGCGGTGCCCCACTTCGGGCTGATAGGGTCCATCGAGACGGAAACCATACTCAATTGAAGTGTAATCGAGGCCCAACACAGTGATGGCAAATACATCACCAATTCGATAATGCTCAGGAAGCGGGATTTCCAGAAAAGGATGTGGTTCATCTTGTTGGAACAGGACAAGTGTACACGCAGTTGCGCTACGCGAATAAATCGAAAAATTGACCCCATCTGGCACGACCGTCGCCCCAAATGGCATGGGATTGCCGGGGCGAATGCTATAGGTGTTAGTCTGCTCAGATGAGGCGGTTTGGTATTCCGTGTGCTGCATTTGTTTAGCGGTCTCCTCTTACTTACAAAGTGTTTTTTGCCGTTGATCTATGCAAATCCCAGCGGCATAAGAGGTACTATTCTGTTATTTTGGAAATAACGGTAGGAAAAAACGATGCATCAGGTGGTTCATTTTGTTCTGGCCGGTTAACCCTTGCTCGCGGAAGTGGACAGAATTGATGTCTGACGCTTGATGTCCAAAGTAGATTGGCCTTCAGCATACTCCCATCTCGATCAGGAAAGCAAGTGTCAGGTGTAATTTCGGTGATCTTAAGGCAATCTGCACAAGTTTTGCACAGGAATAATTTACGGTATGAAATGGGACATGGTATTGTAACTTTCTTCGCATCCGCACGTGGAGTCGTTACCTCTTTAGGGGTGATGCTGGCAAATATTTACACAATCACTTGAAGTCCTTTACGATAAGGGATAAGTAGCCCGTAGAATGGCTATGACAGGAAGGGAAAGAGGCTGTTGAGATGAAGACGATTCTGGTAGTGGATGACAAGGCCAGTGCTATTCAACTATTGAAAGAATATCTCACCGAACACGGTTTTCGGGTAGTTAGTGCCAAGAATGGGCAGGAAGCGCTTTACGTCTCCCGCTACGAAAAACCTGATCTGGTGCTCCTGGATATTATGATGCCGGAGATGGATGGATATGAATTCATGCGTCATTTTCGTAAAGAGCGTGATACACCTGTCATCATGCTGACTGCCAAGGTAGAAGAAACCGATAAGGTGATTGGGCTGGAACTTGGTGCAGATGATTATGTCACCAAACCTTACGGGCTGGCTGAGTTAGTCGCTCGGATTCGGGCAATGCTGCGTCGTGCCTATCACGAAGCGCCTTCAAATGATGTGCTGCTGGTGGGCGATGCTGTGCTCGACAAATCAACACGAATTGTCACGATTGGGAAACGCAAAATTCAGCTTACGCCGTCCGAATTTGACCTATTGGCAATCTTAATGACTTCTCCTGGACAGGTGTTCTCGCGCGGTGATCTGCTGGAACGTCTGAAAGGGAATGCCTTCGAAAATGTAGAGCGTACTGTCGATACCCATATCCGCAATCTACGGGCTAAAGTCGAATTGGATTCGAGTGAACCGCAGTATGTTCAAACCGTATATGGTGTTGGCTATCGTTTTAACCCAGAGGCAGGCTCGTGATCCGATCATTGACCTTTAAATGGGTTGTGACGCTGCTGCTCAGCAGTCTCACGGGGGTTACTCTGGTCGGCCTGTTTGCATACCGTACCACGGTGAACGAGTTTGATCGGCTGCGAGTGGAACAAATTAAATCCACGTTTATGACGGAAGTGACCACGTATTACCAGGATCATGGTTCCTGGGATGGCATTAATGAGGCATTGGGGATGTCTCGCGAACCGGATTCTGAACAACGTGATAGTAACTTCATTCAGGTGTTCGCGCTGACAGATACTGATGGTGTGATTGTCCTGGGTATAGGCCCTTATCACGTGGGCGAGGAAGCTACAGCACAGCAGCTTAGCGAGGGTATCCCGGTCACAATTGATGAAGAGCAGGTTGGTACAGTTTTGCTCGCCCTGCCGCCGCCACGTCTGGACCCACGTGAGCAAGTTTATGTGGACCGCACCAATCAAGCATTGTTCATTGGTGCAATCGGCGCAAGCGCGATCGCGTTATTGATTGGCATCTTGCTGTCTCGTCAATTCCTGCGTCCGCTTTCCGATATGATGACCGCAATTGCAGCGATGCGGCGGGGCGAACTGAAGCAGCAAGTACCAGTGCGCTCTCAGGACGAACTGGGTGAATTGGCGCAATCCTTCAACGAAATGAGCGTGCAACTGCATCAAGCTACCCACATGCGCAAGCAAAAGACTGCCGATATCGCTCATGATTTACGCACGCCCTTGATGGTGATCAGTGGTTATCTGGAAGCGCTGCGTGATGGCACGCTTTCGCCCACGCAGGCACGTTTTGATACGATGAATCAAGAAGTGGTGTTGCTCAAACGGCTTACTGAGGACTTGCGCACACTCTCGCTGGCGGATGCAGGCGAACTCAAGTTGATTTATCAGCCGGTGCCGCCACGTGAATTGCTGGAACAGGTCAAGCAATCCTTTGAACCGATTGCCGATGAAGAAGGGATCACATTGAAACTTGAAAGCGAGGATAACCTGCCCGATGTGAATGTGGATCGTGAGCGTATGGTCCAGGTATTAGGTAACCTGGTGAGTAATGCGCTGCGCTATACGCCTTCGGGTGGCACCATCACCTTACGTGCACAGCAGGATCACGCGCAGGTGCGGTTGATCGTCAGTGATACTGGCACTGGCATTGCTGAGGATAAGTTAGCCAATATTTTTGACCGCTTCTACCGCACAGAAGAGTCGCGCCATCAAGATAGCGGGGAATCGGGGTTAGGCCTTGCAATAGCAAAATCGATTGTCGAAGCTCACCATGGTGTCATTGTGGCAGAAAGCCGACTCGGAGCAGGGACATCACTCATTATCACGTTGCAACCTGCACATATGATCGCCTCCGCTTAACCTATTTCATAGCTTCCTCTTCGCTTTCGTTGGAATCAAAAAGCTCACCTGAACGTTGGAGTCTCAGGTGGGCTTTCTATTTAGCGCGCTAAATGGCTCTTTGTATTTAAATACGGGTTGCCCAGGCGATTTCGGGATGATGTATCTCCCTGGGTGATTGACCGCTGCACCTTCGCCTGGCTAAAGCCATGAGACTGCAAGTGTTCTAACCACAGTGTTCCGTCTCTCAATCCCCACTTGCAATCTCACAGTAAGACTACTCTACGCCAGAATTATGCAGGACTTAAGCAGATTTCATGAGAAAGTTTCGCAAATTTCTCAGTTTTCAGACCCTACAAAAATAAAAAGCCGCTGTATCAAACAGCGGCTTCTACAAAGGGGAAACAGAAGGAGGTATTGACGAGGTTTAGGTTTCGGTGACGGTACTCGAGGTCACGGTGTTGGCGACGAAATCGAGTTTGAGGGTGAGTTCATCTTCCACGCTGGCGACAAAAGGCACATCGGGAATGGATAAGCTAAAGTCTGAGCGGGTTATGGTTGTCTCGGCATGACCGATAAGCTGGTCTTCAGTTTCCAGTGTGGTGGTGACATCAAAGGTGATAGGTTGTGTAACACCAGTGACGGTGAGATCACCACTTACTTGAAATTCCAATGTGTCGCCCGTGCTGGCGCTGTCCGGTAGGCCGCTTATACTGATTGGCTGAAAGACGATCAGTTCGTAGTCATCTGATTCGGATTGCAGCACAAAACGAGCCACTGAATTATCTCGGCGTTCGTCATCGGTCGCGAAGGTGCGAGCATTAATGCTGATTTCGCCGATCTGTGATTGCGATAGATCCTGTAAATTCAGCAGAATATCCCCTGCAACCTCGTTCGTTGTGCCTACAACAAGTTTGTCACTACCGTTTAAGACTTCTGCGATGTTGTATTCAGCCTGTGTTTCATCCGGTACGATACGAAATAGCGTCGTGTCATCCGCTTCGCTTGAGACTTCAAGTCGCTGTACGTTGGCCTGAATATCCTGACTGGGGGCTGCGATCTCTCGTGTGAAATAGAGAAAGCTGCTAATACCACCAATGCCGATCAGGGCCACTGTTCCGATTAAGATTTGTATTTTACGCATGCTCTTGCTCTCCACGGACACCGCTGTTTTGTTGATTGCCAATACAATAGCAAAGTGACGTGCATAAATTATGCAGAAGTGGTGCGTTACTTTTAGAATTGGTCATATCGGAAGTCATTAGAGGGTTACGAATGACGATTTACTTTTACAGTGCGCGACAAACGCCGTATGGCTGCTTTTCAAATTTCTCAAAGCACGGTGTTGAAATTGATGGGGTTTACTACAAAACGAGCGAGCATTATTTTCAAGCGATGAAGTTTGAAGGATTACCACAAGATATGGAAGATGTTCGCCGGGCATCGACACCTAAGTTAGCTGCGTCGGTAGGGCGTGATCGCAACCGTCCGCTGCGATCGGATTGGGAGGAAGTGAAGGATGATGTAATGCGCAAAGCAGTGTTACGCAAATTTGAAACTCATGCGGATATTCGCGCCATACTCCTATCTACCGGCGATGAGGAAATTGTCGAGAACGCGCCCGGTGATCGTTATTGGGGGCAGGGGCAGACGGTACCGGCAAGAACATGCTTGGGGAAATCCTGATGGAGACGCGCACTATACTTCGTGATAGAGATGCGTTTACGTCAGAGCATCGATAACACGAGCGATGCTGGACGCCAGCCAGATTGGAATATGCTGGCGTAGAATGCGCTCGGTAATTCGCTCGCGCAGTCTCAAAGGAATGAACTTGAGTAGTGTAGGTGTTCCGACATCAGCAAGGCTGGGCGCAGCGGGGTGATCAAAAACCTTGGTCCCCAGGTAAGGGTCAAATTTCCAGGGATAACCGGAAGGACGTGATGTGGGGCGAAAAGGAGTTTCGTAGGTGTTGAAGGCAAGTAGCTGCCCATCCTCATCTTTCAGTGTGAGCATGACACGGGCGCATTGATCGTCTGGGACTCCCCAGTCTGTTGACGTCACTTGTTGTGAGGCATTTGACATTACCCGATGAGTGATTTTCCCTTCATGTAACAGACTGTCTTGTGAATCGAAAATTTGCCAGCCAACCGTGGTGTTGGGATATGCTTGACAGGTGTCGTTGAACACCCAAATCGCATAGGGATGGTGTCCGTCGTGGTCCATTGCGATATGCAGTGGTTGCGAGGCGAGGCGCAGTGCATCGTAGCCACCCTTGTGCTGCCGACTCGCATCAACAACACCGCAACCCACCTGCGGCACCAGATCAATCAACCAGAAGTGAATATAACCGGCACTACAGGTTGCGCGCAGACGACGTAAATGCTCGACGTGAAATTTGATCAGTTCAGCCTGATAATGCCATAAGGTCTCTATATAACCGTCTAAATGCTTGAGGCGCTCCCAGGTGTCAGAATGAGCCTGAAGGGTGGATAAGGCTGCCGGGGCTTCAAATCCAAACTCGGTGCAGAGACGAAGTTTGTGGCGATAGACATCCGTGTAATTTCGCGACCAGATTGCGCCGTAGTAGGTGTGGCTATCCCCAGCACGTTTCCAATCCTTTTCCATCTGTCCTGAGCAGAGGAATATCATCCGAGTCGGGTCCTGCGCCATTGCATCGGCATATAGAGCAGGGTCGGGGTGTCGTTCGAGATTTTGACGGCGTGCCAGAACCATTGTCGGCTCGTTATGGGAAGTCCATGCAATGATTGATGGGTGATTAGCGAGTAAATCCAGGGCTTCACGTTGAAGCACACGAGCACGATTCTCAAACGCCAGCGAATGATCGTGAACCCAGTTCAACTCAAAATCCTGCCAGACAAGCATTCCCGCATGATCACACAGGTCATAAAACTCAGGCACAGAAATATGGACATGCGCGCGTAACAGGTTGAGATTGGCATTGCGCGCCAACAACAGATCATCTGCCAGGCGCTTTTCATCAACTTGTGAGAGGTAAAGGCCGGGGATGTAGGAGCTTCCGCGTAAGAACACAGGTCGATCATTGATGTAACAGGTGAATTGTTCCGGATTGCGCTCAAGGCGAACCGTGCGCACACCGAAAACATCTTCTCTCGTGCTCAATTCCTGGCCCGCTGGTGTGTTTAATGTTGTTCGGAGACGATAAAGATTTGGATCACCATGATCCCAGGGCCACCAGAGTCGCGGTTCCGGAATCTGAAGTGTGAAGTCCAGTGGCTGGCTTCCCGGCGAAAGCTCTAACTGTGTCGAAAAACTCTGACCGGGGCCGTTATGGTTTTCCGCAACAATATCCAGGTGGCAAATGACGTGTTGTCGATCTTCGATGGCGTTCGTCGCGGTCATTCGCAGGTTAATGGTGCCATCTGTCTCCGTACGAATACGGGTGTG